>VGIW01000113.1 GCA_016867715.1 Candidatus Eisenbacteria bacterium
AAAAGTAAGAGTCAGCAAACCGGATCCGGGTCCGAGGACCAACTCCGCAATCGAGTGGTCGACAGCCGCACGGTAAGCGACCCGCGCGATCTTGTAGGGAAACATGATGGGCACATCGCACATATCCTGACCTTGCAGCCGGGTGCATCCTGCCGAATCAGACCCTCCGACCGGGAGAAAGGCCCAACACCCCCCCGGCGAGAAGAACTGCGTGCTCTCCAACGTCAAGGCTCCGTCCGGGTCGCATGAGAAGATCTCGAACACCCAGCAGCCGGAGCCGTAAGGACCGAAGATCCAGAGGTCGGCCGTGAACGTGTCCCCGACGGCTGTCACGAGGAAGTCCGGCTGCGGATCGCCGACGACGCCGTTCAGGTCCGCCTCGACAGAAAACTGAGCGAAGCCCCCCGCCGCGAGAAGCAACACGGCGAGAGCCGCCGCTCCCATCCTCGCCATCTCGTCCCCCTTTCTCCTTCCCGGGGTTCCGCCCCCGCGCGATCGGACGGCCGAAATCCCCGCTTCCGAAATCCCTTCGCGCGGGTTGTCTCGCGGATGCTTCAGGCGAAAGCCACTCTAGCATGAAGCGGATCTTTCGTCCACGTCGTATTGAGGCGTGTTTGGGGGATATCCTGCCGATTTCTGAGCGATTCGTGGGTCTTCCCGATCGCGGGCCGGGCGAAATAGGTGGAGTGCGGGCCTGCGGAAGGAAGTACATTCTTGCGGGACTCCCGGACATTGTCCGTGTATGATTTAGACCTGAAAGGAGAATCCGCGATGCGCGCTCGAGTTCCCCTTGTCGTTCTCATGCTCTGCGTGGCCCATGTCCTATTGAGTGTCGGTTGCGCGAAGGCCGCGGAAGGCTCCGGCTCGCTCTCGGACATCCCGCGTCTCATCGAGAGACTCGGCGACGCCAACTCCGGCATCCGCATGAGCGCCGCCCGCGATCTCGCGGAACTCGGAAGCGCCGCGGTTCCCGCGCTCGCAGAGGCTCTGACAGACCCCGATTCGCTCCGGCGCCGGGGGGCGATCGGCGCGATTGGGCGCATCGGACCAGCGGCGAGTTCGGCACTCCCGGCACTCCGAGCGATCTCTCTCTCCAGCGTCCCCTACGAGCAGGGATGGGCTTTGGAAGCCATGGGGGCGATCGGGAAGGACGCCGTCCCTTTATTGATCGAGCTTCTCGACGCCGACGATCCGCTGGTGCGGAGGTTGGCCGCGCATGCCCTCGGCGCGATCGGCCCGGAAGCGGCGAACGCCATTCCGGCGCTGATCCGTCGATGGCGAGAAGAGCCGGAAGCCATCGCCAAGGCCCTCCGCATGATCGGACAGCCCGCCGTCCCCGACCTCGCTCACGCTCTCTCGAATGACGAAGCGAGGGTCCGCGAAGCATCGGCCTCCGCCCTTGCTCATTCACAGGTCGACATCCGGGAGGCGATCCCCGCGCTGATCCGAGCCCTTGCGGATCCGGAGAAGAAGGTCCGGGCCGATGCGAGTTACGCGTTGGGGCAGACCGGCGACGAAGGGCTGCCGGCGATTCGATCGGCCCTCGAAGACTCGAGTGCGAGTATCCGGGCCGGGGCCGCGCGCGCCCTCGGCGGTTTCGCGGGGTCTCCGGAAGAGGTGTTGGGACCTCTGAGAAGGGCGCTCGCGGACAGCGCTGCGACGGTGAGGCTCGGCGTGCTTCAGGCATTCACGACTCTCGCGATCTCTGGAGCGGACATCCGCGTCGCCCCCGAGGCAATCGCCGCATCCTCGGATTCGGATCCGGAGGTCCGGGCTTTCGCGGCCCAAGAACTCTGGAGGTACTGTGAGGAGGACGACGGCGTTCTGGGCGCGCTCGAGGAGCTGCTCCGGGATCCCGAGGTCGCCGTCCGCCGAGGAGCGATCCAGTCGATTCGCCTGTGTGCGAGAACCCGGCCCCGCGAGTCATTCCCCTTGATGGAACAAGCGGCCCGCGACAGCTCTTGGATGGTCTGGGGAGAGGCCTATCATGCAATCGGAATGGTGACGCGTTCGGATGATCGTGCGCTCGCGTTTCTCATCGACCGGTTGCGCGACGAGAACCCGTTCGTACGAATCAACGCGGCACGGGGCCTCGCGCGGGCAGGACCTGGGGCCGCCGTGGCGATTCCCGCGCTTCTCGCGGCCACGACGGACGAGAACGAGCAGGTTCGCTCCTCGTCACTCGAGGCGATCGGCAAAATCGGTGGCGACCCCGAGAGAGTCCTCCCCGTTCTCTTGCGATCGTTGGAAGAGGAGGGGAGCGTCGGCTGGGAGGCGGCCCGTGCTCTCGCCGCCTACGGTCCGGCGGCGGCGGAAGCGGTCCCGACTCTCGTCGAACGAATCGGCGGGAGGGAGAGTCCGGATGCGTACAGGTCCGCGCTCATCGCGATCGGCCCCCCCGCGGTTCCCGCGTTGACCGAGATGCTCACGGCGGGCACGGCGGAGACCCGCACCGGGGCGGCGCAGGTGCTTGCGCGAATCGGTCCACCGGCAACCGCGCCTGCGGTCCCGGCCTTGATTCTCTGTCTGAGCAACGACGATGAGCCGCTCCGGAGGATGGCAACGGAAGCTCTGAGAACGATCGGTCCGGCCGCGATCGAGGCCGTTCCGACACTCGTCGCGCGGTTCCTTCACGAGCAAAACCCCAACGCCCGCCCCACCCTCATGGCGGCTCTCGCATCGATTCGCCCGAGCGACGAAGCTCTGCTTCCCTTCTTCCTCTCATGCATTCGGGACGACGATTCGGGAGTCTCGCAACAAGCCGCCGTCGCCCTCGCGGCGTTCGGCTCCCGTGCCGTGCCCGCGCTCACGGAGCTTCTTAGGGACGATGTCGATCGGGTCAGGATGCGGGCCTGCTCGGCGCTTGCCGGAATCGGCACAGAGGCATCGCCTGCTGTGCCCCGGCTGATCGAGCGCCTGGAGGACAGGGATCACTCCGTTCGCCGGAATGCGGCATGGGCCCTCGGCGCGATCGGACCCGCGGCGTCCTCCGCGCTCCCGGCCCTCACGGAAGCCCTGACCGACGAGAACCTGCAAGTGAGGGAAGGCGCAGCTGCGGCAATCGAGAGAATTCACGGGACCGAGTAGCGGGTCCGAAAGGCCTGGGAACCGCTGAGGGCTTGCGAGCGTCATCCCCTGTTTCCGCTCTCAGGAAGACCGCCGAACGTCCGAAGGACGCGGCACCACGTCCCCCCGCCCGTCGGTTCCTGGAAACCTGCTCAGAGCGCAATCGCACCATGGGGCACATCGTCAGTCTGGCTGAGCTTCGTGGATGAAGGGTTAACCTCAATCCGACAGAAACACGTTCGGTGCTTTCTCGGCCGGAGCCCGGGGCAAGGGGGACAAACGAGGACAGTCACCCGTTATCGTCACGTGTTGCCCAATTGCCCAAGCAGTACGCGGCTGTCGCCGCCTCCGATTCTAACGTCTGGTTCCCGCCGTCCGACGACGGAACAGCGACGAAGGCGGCAGGTGTTTACAGCCTAGAACTGCTTCTCGTACCTTTTCGGATCGAACGGCTCTTTCTTCTTCTCGATCCAATAGGTGGACGCGTCGGGATCGAACTTGCGGTTCAAGAGATCCTCCCCGAAGAGCCGGAGCAGAAGACCGATCGGCGTGAAGACGAGATAGAAGATCAGGATGAGGATGAGCCGCGTGTTGAACCAACCGACCGCATGCCCGAACTTCTGCATGAGCCAGTAGGCCGGACGCACGGCCGGCGGGAAGAAGACCGACGCGAGGAGCCCGTAGGCGGAGATCGCGTAGAAGACCGCCGCCGCCGTCCGGTGGTCCCTCCAAAGCCAGAGAGAACCCGCTGCCGCCGTCACGACGACGAGCGCGATCCCGAACCTTCGAAGCTCCTTCCGTTCCGGTCGAACCGCCATGCGATCCTCAGTCGAGCTCGAACTCCCTCTGCCAGTCCTTGTCCTCTTCGAGCGGCTTCTGCTCCTTCTTGTCGAGCAAGTAGCTTCCGAGAACGAGGTAATCCATCTCCGTCCGCATGAAGCAGGTGTACGCGTCTTCCGGCGTGCAGACGATCGGCTCCCCCCGCACGTTGAACGATGTGTTGATCACGACGCCGCATCCGGTCTTTCGCCGAAACGTGTCGATCAGCTCGTGATAGCGGGGCGCGGTCTCCCGATCGACGGTCTGGATGCGCGCCGAGTAGTCGACGTGCGTGACCGCCGGGATCCCCGAGCGGGGCACGTTCAGCTTCGCGATCCCGAAAAGCTTCTCCTCCTCCGCCGTCATCGGGATTCGGATTTCCTCTCGCACCGGAGCGACGAGAAGCATGTAGGGGCTCTCGCGATCGAGGCCGAAGTAGTCGCCGACCCGCTCGAGGAGCACGCTCGGCGCGAACGGCCGGAACGATTCCCGGTACTTGATCTTGAGGTTCATCACCGACTGCATCGTCTGCGAGCGCGGATCGCCGAGAATCGAGCGTGCCCCGAGCGCGCGCGGCCCGAACTCCATCCTCCCCTGGAACCACCCGACCACTTTCTCCGACGCGAGAAGGTCCGCGACCGTCTCGAAGAGATCCCCGTCCGCGAGCCTCCGGGCCGGAGCCTTGTTCTCTTCGAGGAACGCGCGGATCTCCTCGTCCGAGAACTCGGGGCCGAGATACGAACCGCGCTGCGCATCGCGCCCGGCGTCGACCCTTCTCTCGTTGCCGAAGATCCGATGCCACGCGAAGAGCGCCGCGCCGAGCGCGCCCCCCGCGTCCCCCGCCGCCGGCTGGATCCAGATCCTCTCGAACGGCCCCTCGCGGAGGATCCTCCCGTTCGCGACGCAGTTCAGCGCGACGCCCCCCGCGAGGCAAAGGTTCTTCATCCCCGTCTCGCGATGCACGGTGCGCGCCATCCGCATCATGACTTCCTCCACCACCTCCTGCACCGAGCGCGCGAGATCCATCTCCCGCTGCGTCAGCTCCGCCTCCGGCTTCCGCGGCGGTCCGCCGAAAAGCTTCTCGAAACGCCGGTTCGTCATCGAGAGACCGGCGCAGTAGTTGAAATAGCAAAGGTTGAGCTTAAAAGAACCGTCCTCCTTGAGATCCATGAGATGCTCAAGGATCGCATCGACGTACTTCGGCTCGCCGTACGGGGCGAGGCCCATCACCTTGTACTCGCCCGAGTTCACCTTGAACCCCGTGAAGTACGTGAACGCCGAATAAAGAAGGCCGATCGAGTGCGGGAAATGGATCTCCTTCCGGATCTCGATCTCGTTCCCGCGCCCGATCCCGAAGCTCGTCGTCGTCCACTCCCCGACGCCGTCGATCGTGAGGAACGCCGCCTCCTCGAACGGCGACGGGTAGAACGCCGACGCGGCATGCGATTCGTGATGCTCGGTGAAGAGGATCTTCCCCTCGTATCCGAGCTCCTTCCGGATCAACTCCTTCATGAATAGCTTCTGCTTGAGCCACAGAGGAATCGACTTGATCAACGAGCGGAGGCCGAAGGGGGCGTACATGAGATAGGTCTCGATGATCCGCTCGAACTTGGTGAAGGGGCGGTCGTAGAAGACGACGAAATCCAGATCCTCCGCGCGAAGCCCCCCTTCCCGAAGGCAATACGCGATCGCGCCGCTCGGAAAACGAAAGTCGTGCTTCTTCCGGCTGAAGCGCTCTTCCTGCGCCGCCGCGAGGATCTTTCCGTCGCGCACGAGACAGGCCGCGCTGTCGTGGTAGAACGCCGAGATGCCGAGAATGTTCGTCGAAGCCATCGTCGCCCCGTTTATCTCGCGGCCGGTCTCTCTTCGGTTCATCGGCATTCCCGCGCGCGCGGTGAAGCCGCGGCCGCCCCCTTCTCCCCTTGACTGATTGTACGCCAAACCCCCGGACTCCGTGAGCGGGACCGGAGACCCCGCGCCGCCGTGGAGCCCGCCGCCCGCATCGGTTATCATCCGGAGAGCCGGCCCGGCCGAGAGGAGAGAACCGATGCGGCTCCTTCCTACGAACACGATCCTCGTCGTCATCGACATCCAGGCGAAGCTCTTCCCCCACATGCAAGAGCGGGAGGCGCTCGCCGAGGTGGCGATCCGCGCGATCCGCGGCTGCCGCGCGCTCGGCGTTCCGATCCTTCTCACCGAGCAGGTCCCCGAGGCGCTCGGCCCCACGATCGACGAGGTCCGCGCAGCGCTCGATGGGATCGGCCCGATCGTGAAGAGAGCGTTCTCCTGCTGCGGCGAGCGCGCGTTCCTGGAAGCGATCGAGCGGGCCGGCCGACGAGACGTTCTCCTCTCCGGCATCGAGAGCCACGTCTGCGTCTATCAGACCGCGCGCGATCTAATCGAGAGAGGGTATGAGGTTCACGTTCTCGCGGACGCCGTCTCTTCGAGGCGAGCGAGGGACCGGGAGATCGCCCTTCGCCGTTTCGAGCAGATGGGAGCGCGCCTCGCGTCCGTCGAGATGGTCCTCTTCGATCTTCTCCGCGAGGCGGGGACCGACGAGTTCCGCAAGATCCTGAAGATTGTGAAATAGACGGCGGTGGCGGAGACACCGATCCGCTTCTCGGCAGCGGAACAGCGAGAGAGATTGGGCATTGGGAAGCCGGAACGTTTCCTCGCTAGCCTGGATTACGCACGCGTTTTCGTCGCGAGGACGCGGAGCTAGGGGCCGAGAGGCCGACCTGGACGAGCCGCTCCCGGAAACGTAGTCTCGGCACTACGCTCTAGGAAGCGGCGACGGAAGGGAGGCCTCTTGAGGCCGCGATCAGCGGCCGCAGCAGGAAACGGGTGCATGATCCAGGCTCAGGCTCCCGCGACGGCGAGGAAGAGCGCGCGCAGGATCGTGACGAAAGGAACGATGATCTTCCCGAGGATTCCCGTCACGAGAAGACCGATCACGAGGAACATGCCGTACGGCTCAAGCTCCCAATAGAACCGCGCGATCCCCTCTGGAAGGAACGGGAGGATGACGCGCGAGCCGTCGAGAGGCGGGATCGGCATCAGGTTGAAGACGGCGAGGACGACGTTGATCACGATGCCGTAGTGGAGCATGTGGGCGACGATTCCGGTCCCGAGAGATGGGCCCGCGAAGCGAAGGATGAGCGCCGACGCGAGCGCGAGAAGGAGGTTCGACGCGGGACCGGCGCCGCCGGTCAGCGCCATCCCGTTCATCGGCTGCCGGAAATACATCGGGTTGATCGGAACCGGCTTCGCCCATCCGAAGAGGAACCGGCTCCCGCTGAACACGAGCGCGAGAGGGACGATGATCGATCCGACGAGATCGACGTGGGAGATCGGGTTCAGCGTGAGACGTCCCGCGTCGTTCGCCGTCGGATCGCCGAGGCGATACGCCACGTATCCGTGCGCGTACTCGTGCACGACGATGCTGAAGAAGAGAACGAGGAGCATGGGAAGCGCTTCGATCATGAACCGCCCTCCGGTCGGCCTTGACTCAGCATAGAAGGTAGATTCCGCGATGCGGATCGGCAAGGAAGAAACGACGCCGGACCCCGACGCCTACCGCGCGGTTCTCTCCGAGGCGACCGCCGAGACGCGCGTGCAGGGATCGCGGTTTCTCGCGTTCGTCTTCCCCTCGGCCGCCGAAAAGGAAGCGGCCGGCCGCGTCGAGTCACTCCGGCGGTCCCACCATGACGCGACCCATGTCTGCTTCGCGTGGCGCATCGGCCACGGCGCCGGTCAGAAGCGCCGCGCGAGCGACGCGGGCGAGCCGTCCGGAACTGCGGGCGCCCCGATCCTCGCCGCCCTCGACCGGGCCGGCGTCTCCGACGCGCTCGTCGCGGTCGTCCGCTGGTTCGGCGGCACGAAGCTCGGAACCGGCGGGCTCGCCCGCGCCTACGGGGAGTGCGCCCGCCTCGCGATCGAATGGGCGCGGATCGGCGAGCGGGTTCTCCGCGAGCGCGTACGCGTCTTGTTCCCCTACGCGCACGCCGGGCGGGTTCTCCGCATCGCCGAGAAGCACCGCGCGCTCGTCGAGGATTCCGTCTACGCCGAGGAGGTCTCCATCCGCTTCGCGGTTCCCGCGAGCCGCCTCGCCGCCTTTCAGGAGGAGATCGTCGAGGCGACCGGCGGCGATGCGGCCTTCGATCCGTGAAGCAACCGGCGCCCGTTGACACACGGGGTCCTCGCCGCTATCTTAACCTCGTGATGCGGAACCGAATGATCTCGTCCGCGGGGCTCCTCGCTCTTCTTCTCCTTCCTTTCGCGCTTGCGCACCCGATCCCGATTCCGCACGAACATCCGGAAGACCCGGCGGGAGAGGCCCATTGCTCCCTCTGTCTCGCCGCGGCGCATCCGAACGCGCCGCTTCTTTCCCTGCCGGCGTTTCTCCCCGAACCGGCCCGAAACGAGGAGGGTCTCCCGGCGGCGTTCTCCCCCGTCGCCCGGTGCGCACAGACGGCCCATCACTCGCCGCGCGCTCCACCAAGCTTCTGATTCGCGCTTCTCGTGTTCGATCGATCAAGCGCCATCCGGGAGAGGCGTCTTGCCGTTTGTGCTTTCTATTGGAGGTTTCGACATGCGAAGAGATTTCTGCTTCGTTTCTCTTGTTCCTCTCGCCATACTCTTCTTCTTTCCCGCCGCCGGAGCCGCGGAGAGCGCGACGGCGACCGGTATTTCCCGCGACTTCAACCCCGCGATCAGCGTGAACGCGCTTCTTCTCTACACGTCGGGGTTGAACGAGGCGACCGAGCAGGAGCACGGCGAAGAGGAGCACGAGCACGCGCGCGGTCCCGCCGGAGACGGCTTCTTGGTCCAAGAGACGGAGCTCCAGCTCACGTCGATCATCGATCCGTACGCGAAGGCGAACCTCGTCTTCGCGATGCACGGCACGGACGGCTTCGAGCTGGAGGAAGGGTTCGCCCAGACGCTCTTCCTCCCGACCGGGCTCGGGCTCCGCGCGGGGAAGTTCTTCTTCGAATTCGGAAAGCACAACGCCTATCACACGCATCAGTATCCGTTCGTCGAGCGTCCGTACGCATGGGACGCGCTTCTCGGCGCGCACGGCCTAAACGGCGCCGCGCTCGAGGCGAGCTGGCTCACGCCGCTCCCCGTCTACACGGAGATCCTCGCGACCGCCTTCCCGCTCACCGAGACCGTCTACGGCGACCACGAAGTCCCCGCGAACACGTGGGGGCGCGCCTTCCGGCTCCGGAACTTCTTCGAGACGTCGGACCAAACGACGGTCGACTTCGGGGTCTCGTACGCGGGAGGAGACGCCGTGAACGAAGGCGAGAACCACTTCCTCGGCGTCGACCTCGCGTTCAAGTGGATCGGAACGGGCGCGAACCCTCGGAAGCTCGAGATCCAGGGGGAGTGGCTCTATCCGTTCGACGAAGAGTCCCTCTCGGACGCGGCCGGCGCCTATCTTCACGCGCTCGCGCGAGTGACGCGCCGGTGGCATGTCGGCGCGCGGTGGGATGGGTACTTCCAGTCCGATGAGCACGAGCTCATCGACGACGCGGACAAGAACTTGCACGACGAGCACGGCGAAGATCACGACATCCACACGCTCACCGCCTCGCTCGCCTTCGTGCCGAGCGAGTTTCAGGCGATTCGGGTGGATGTTCTTCACCGTGATTTCGACGAGGAAACCGAACAGGGCGTGCGCGTGCAGTACAACATGACGATCGGGAGCCACCCCGCGCACCGGTACTAACGATGCGACGGCTAGGACTCGCTCGTCGTCCGACCTCCCCATCGGGGACGCCTCCGAACGCGCCCCGCGCGTTCTCGGCTCCAATCGCTCGGCCACCCGCCCCCCTGGTGCGGGAGCCTTCGGCTCCATCGTCGAGGGGGCGGGTACCCGGCCTCGTCGATCAGGCCC
>VGIW01000114.1 GCA_016867715.1 Candidatus Eisenbacteria bacterium
TCCGGCGGCCGTCCGGGCAGAGCATGGGATCGATCGCGGCGAAGAGGTCGCCGTAGTCGCGTGGCATGAGCGCGTTCACGCCTTGCAGGTCCTCGATCCCGTATGGAAGGCCGGTATTCGATGGGAGGAGGTATTCCCATGTGAAGCGCGCGACGCGAAATGGTTCTTCCTCATTTGTCAATGCATCAAGGGATTCGTGCGGTGCGAAGAGCGCGCTCGCGGGTTGAGGCGTGTAGTAGGTCCGGGCGAACGTCCACCCGTCCGCGGCGACGACGAGGAGGACCGCGGCGCCCGCGGCTCGTGTCCAGCGCCTCCCTCCGAGGAGCGCGAAGAGAGCCCCCGCTCCGGCCGCGAGGAAGAGCGCGAAGCGCCCGAACCCCCGCCATTCGTGCCGAAGCCACGCGTTGCTTCCTCCCGCGAGAAGACCGCGCGCGACCGGCGAGAGCGCAAGGGGATTTCGTTCCGAACCGCCGAGCTCTCCTTCCACCCGGGCGAGCCGCTCGGACGTCCCCTCGTGGAGGCGCGGACCTCCCCAGTGAAGGGCGGCGGCCCCGATCGGAAGGAGAAGGAGCCACGCGCCGAGGATCCGCGCCGCCGCGCGCGCGCGGCCGCTCTCCAAGCGGCTTCTCACCTCCTCGAAGCCGAAACCGGCGAGGACCGCGATCGAGAAGAGAAAGGGGAACTGCAGCCGGTGAAGACCGCTCGAGAAGCGTGCGAAGGGGAGGAGGCGATAGAAGAGCGAATAGATCGGCCCGGAGAAAGCGAGAAGAAGCGCGGCTGCTGCGAGCGCGGCGAAGAAGCGGACCTCTCGCTTCCTCGAGAGAACGAGCGCCGAGAGGGCGAGAAGAAGCGGAACGACCCCAGCGTATCCGATGAAGCCGAGATCGGACGGATGGGAGAGAGGGCCGTCGAGGGCGGCGAGCCAGAACGTTTCGTCGACCGGATTCCCGAAAAAGTCGGGGAGAAACGGACGGAGGAGGGACCACGGTCCGGGCTTGTGCTCGGCGAGGATGATGGAGAGGGGGACTTCCTTCCGTTCGCTGAGCGATCCGAGCTCCGCCGTGGGAAGGATCTGGAAGAGGACGAGGCCGAACCCGACGAGAACGAGACCGCCGAGCGCGGCGACGCGAACGAAGCGGCGCCTCCTCTCGCCGGCCGGGCTCCCCGCTCCGGCGAAGAGGACGAACGCGGCGAGCGCGAGAAGGCCGTAGAGCATCGTCTGCGGAAACCCGCCGAGAAAGGCGAGCGCGACCGCCGCCGGAAGAAGGCGTCCGCCGCCCCCTTCCAAGAAGCGCTTCGAGAGGAGAAAGAGGAGCGGAATCCAGCAGCCGGTCGCGATGTGGGTCGGGTGGCCGAGGTAGGTCGCGAAGTAGGCGTTGAACACGAAGGCGACCGCGCCGAGAAGAGAGCCGGCCGCGCCGACTCGAAAGCCTCTCAATAATAAATACAAAAACCATCCACCGAGCAAGAGATGGACCGCGACGAAGATCCCCATCGCCCGCCGCGGATCGACCGAATAGAGAAGAAGGTTCAGCGGGTGGAAGACCGCGGATTGAAGATCGGCGAGGTGCGGGGCGCCGCACAAGATGCCGGGATTCCAGAGCGGGATGCGTCCCGCCCGGATCTCCTCTTGGGAGAAGAACCTCCTGGGGAAGTAGGTTTCGGCGGCGTCATCGCGGAAGCTCGGCCGCTGGAGGTCCTCGATCGAGGCGGATGCGCGCCAAGGAAGCCAGCGCAACATGTTGCTCGTTACGAGCGCGCGGTCCCCCAAAAGCGTGTCCCAGAAGAAGAGGAGGAGAAGGACGAGAAGGAACAAGACCGGGAGAAGCTCATCGCGGGCGCGCCGGGGCGTTTCGCGATCGTCGTTCATGAGCGGCGGAGCTCTCTCCAAAGGCCGACCATCTGCGTCATCGTCCGCACAATCTCGCGGACCCGGTAGCGGCTTCCGCCCGACCGGCGGCGGAAGTGCGTCACCCCGACCTGCACGATGCGGAAGCCGGCGCGGCGCGCCTTGAGGAGGACTTCGGCGTCGATGAGGCCGCGCGTCGACCGTAGGGTGATTCGATCGAACACCTCTCTCCGGTACAGCTTGAACCCGCAGTTCACGTCGCGAATCGGAAGACCGAAGAAGAGCTTGAGGGACATATTGTATACCCAGGAGACGACCCGGCGCTCCCATCCGTCCATCCGGCGGATCTTGTAGGCCGAGACGATGTCCGCCTCGCGGATGAGAGGGAGAAGCTTGGAGAGCTCGGCGACGTCGAACTGCAGGTCGCCGTCCGTGTAGAAGATGAGATCGTAGCGCGCCGCGGCGAAACCGCTCCGGAGCGCGATCCCATACCCCTGATTCTTCGGGTGGCGGACGACCCGGATGCGGCGGTTCTCGCGCGCGAGCGCGTCCGCGATCTCGCCGGTCCGGTCGGTCGAGCCGTCGTCGACGATGATCACCTCGTGCTCCGAGGCGAGATCCCGGAGAACGAGGTCCGCCCGGCGGGCGAGCTCCTCCACCGTCTCTTCCTCGTTGCAGGCGGGGAAGAAGAACGAGATCGTCGGCTTGTCGATGTTTCCGCCCACGGTCACTCCGTGATGTACCCCAAGCTCTTCAGGTTCTCTCTCTCCTGCTCGGTGAGCTCGGGGTAGCCCTCCGGCGCCGTCCCTTCGCGCGCGGCGATCCACTCGCGGAGGAGGCGCTCCATCTCCGCCCGCTTCTCAATCGCGTCCTCCGAGCGGTTCTGCTTCTCGGCCGGATCGTCCGAAAGATCGAAGAGCTCGGAGACGTCCGTGCCGTCTTTCGTGATCAGCTTCCAATCGCCGAAACGGACCGTGTGGCGCGGTTCGGTCTTCCACACCTCTTTGGGCGGGAAGACCTCCGCGAAGACCGGAGCGTCTTCCATCGGTTGCTCCTGGAGCGCGGCGGCGAAGGAGCGCCCCTCGATCGCCGAAGGATCGGACGGAATGCCGAGGAGGTCGAGGATCGTGGGGAAGAGATCGATGTTCCGCACGGTCGCGTCGAGGATTCGTTCTTCCCGTGCGATCCCCGGTCCCGAGAGGATGAGCGGGACTTGAAGCGAGGGCTCGTAGAGCATGATGTCGTGCCCGAAGTAACGGTCATGTTCGTAGAGCACCTCTCCGTGGTCGGCGGTGAGAACGACGAGCGTGTTCTCGAGGAGACCAAGATCCTTTAGTCGTGAAAGAACGATCCCCACTTGTTGATCGGTGAACGCGACCTCGCCGGCATACAGGCTTCGAAAGCGCTCTACCTCTTCGTCGGGGAGGTCGATCGCGCCCTCCCAGACCTTCTGGAGCGTCGGCACGTCCGGCTGGAGCGGCGAATCGGGGCTCGGGTCGTGGAGCGCCCGCATCGCGCCCGGCGGCTCGTAGGGCTTGTGCGGATGGAACCAGTGAAGCCAGATGAAGAACGGCTCTTTGGCCTCGAGCCGGAGCCAGTCGAGGACCGCAAGCGTGAGGAGGTCCTCGCCCGCTTCTTCCATCAACCGTTCGGCCCTCTCGCGTCCGTAGTTGTAGCGCTTCCAATAGATGTCGAAGCCCTGCGCGAGCCCGTATTTGTCGTCGAGCACATGGCTCGAGATGAAGGCGCCTGTTTGGTAGCCATGCTCGCGGAGCACTTCGGCGAGCGTTGTGTGCTCGGGCGCGAGGGTATAGCCGTGCGAGAGAACCTTGTGAGTTCGCGGATAGAGTCCGGTGAAGATCGAGGCGTGGGAGGGGAGCGTGATCGGAATCGAGCAGAACGCGTTCGTGAAGAGCGTTCCGCCTCGGGCGAGGCGATCGATCGCCGGCGTGCGCGCGTCCGTTCCTCCGTAGCAGCCGAGCCGGTCCGCGCGAAGCGTGTCCACCGTGATGAGAAGTAGGTTCGCCGGCGCCGTCTCCTTCCCGGCGCACGACGGGAAGAGAAGGACGAGCGCAAAGACGAAGAGAAGCGGCGATCGAAGGGAAGAAACCATCTCGCTCCGTTTCCCCGATGAGCGGCCGCGATTCCGGAAGTCGCCGGGCCGGCGGAAACCCGATTCGCGCGTTGCTTTGAAGCTACAATCGGCTCCCGATAGGGGTCAATGGGAAACCCCGGCTTCATCGGCGCGCCTCTCGATCCGGAAGAGCGGTCCGAAGGGTGCGACATCGAACCTCTCTCGCATTCCTTCTCCGGCATCTTCCGCGAAGACCGGCCCCCGCTCCAGAAGAGAGGGGACCGCGTGTTCGTATTGTCTTCTCGCCATGGCGTGGATCTCGATGTCCGGCCGGATCCCCTCCACAATCTGCACGTAACGAAGGACGGTCGCGCGCCCCCACGGGATGAGGATCTGAGCCCCGTTCGGGAGGTCGGCGAGGAGAAGATCCCTCTCGCGCGCGAGGGTCGGCGCGCTGTGCCGATACCCGCCCTCTGCGCGGGCGGCGGAGACGATCTCCACGCCGTTCCCGAGGGCGAGGACGAGAAGGAGGATCGTTCCCGCGGCGCGGCGCTTGAGAAGAGAGGATGCCGTCCTCCGCAACGCCTCCATCGCAAGAGAGGCGGCGAGGGCGAGAAGGAGAAGCGAAGGGACGAGGAAGTCCTCGAGATCCTCCGTCCGGAAGTTGGAGAAGAAGAGCGTGTTTGCGACGAAGCCCCACGCGAGGAGGATCGCGGGCGCCCGGGGTCCGCCGGCGATCCCCGCGAGGAGCCCGGCGATTCCCGCGCACGCGACGAGCGTCCCGAGCGAAGCACGAACCGTCGCCGGAAACGTCCCCGCGCGCCCGCGCGCCGTTTCCCAGGTCGGGTCGAGCTTCCGCGCCGGACCTTCCCCTAACACTTTATACAAGAATCGATCTTCGAAGGTCTTCCCCGTGCGATCGGCATCCAGGATTCCCATGCGGGTTCGGGTCTCGATCTCGCGGAAGGCGTCGATCGGAGGGTCGGCCCGGTGGCGGATCGGGTGGTGGAGGTAGACACCGAGCGCGATCGGAACGAGGAGAAGCCCGGGCGCGAAGCGCGCCGCCCGGCGGACCGAGCGGAGATGGAGGAGAACGAAGAGAACGTACCCCGGAAGGAAGAGCGCGGTCGAACCGTGGTGCGCGAAGCCGAGAGCGACCGCGTAGACCGCGAAAAGGAGATCCGAAGGCGCGCCGGTTCGTCTCCATCGGAAGAGAAAGAGAAGGGTCGCGGCGAGGAAGAAGAGATGAAGCGCGTACACTTCCGCGACGGTGGAGATGAACCAGAACGGGCGGGCGAAAGCGAGCCCGGCGATCGGCGCGGCGGCCGAGAGAAGGTTGCCGGTGATCTCCCTCGCCGCGAGCGCGAAGAGGAGGAGAGCGGCGGCGCCGAGAAGGGCGGAGAGCAGGTTCATCGTGTGCGCCGGGTCGAGAGGGGAGAGGACGATCGCGATCCGGCCGACCCACGTGTAGAGCGGATAGCCGGTCGCGTGCGCGATCCCGAGCGAAAAGGAAGCCGCGACGAGCTCCGCCGAATCGCTCCCCTCGACGTCCGGACGCGCCGTCGCGAAGAGGAAGAGAAGAGGGATAACGAGAAGGAGGGTCGAGAGAACGAGCTCCGTTCGGGTCGTGGTTCGCTCGGTCATCGCGTCCTCCGAGGCTTCTTCCTACACGATCGGCGCGCGGGTCCCAAGCATTATCGCATGCTCCGCCCGCAGCGGTCCTTGACCCCCTTCCCCTCTTCCCCTACCATCACCGCCACGCGAAGGGATCGTGCGGCGTGACGAAGAACCTGTGGCTACGGACAATCGGGCTTCTCTTCCTCGCTCTCTCCTCGTGCTCCACGAGGGACGAGAACACGCTCGTCGGATCGGATTTCTTCGGCCGGCGCGACTGGGCCGAGCCGGTCGAGGACGGGTCGAAGACGGTGGTCCGCCAGGACACGTTCTTCGAGGCGAGCGTTTTTCCGGGAGGGCAGGAGGACCTTCTCCTCGGCCGGCGGAGGAAGTTCGTCTTCTGGACCGCGGTCTACTTCGACACGCTTCCGAAGGAAAAGGGAGAGATCGTCGAGGCCCGCCTCACCGGCGTCCCCTGGTTCGCGGAAGGGGACGGCGCCGCGCGGATCGATCGCATCAAGAAGACATGGAACGAGACGACCGCGAGCGAGACGCTCGATGTCGCGGTCGGCCCCGACGCTTCGCTCGCCCCTTCCCTCGACGCCGAGATCCCAATCGAATGGGTTCAGAGCTGGATCGATTCATCGGCGGGGAACCACGGGGTTCTTCTTCGGCTTGGGGATGAGGACGAGGCGTTCTTCCGCTTTCCCGCGCGCGAGGCGGACACGACGAGCGCGGGGGAGCGCTTCCGGCTGCGCGTCACGGTCGCCGACACGACCGGCGCGGAATCGACCTATGTCTCCTCGGCGAGGCTCGACCGTTTCTACGCGTTCAAGGTGGAAGCGGGCTCGTACGTCGCGGAGAACATGGGCGCGGACACTCTTCTCGTCGGGATGCGGGAGAGCATGGCAAACCAGATCCTCTTCGATCTTCTCCTTCCCGAGGAGCTCCGCGACGCCGCGGTGAACCGGGCGGAGATCGTCCTCACGCTCGCGCGTCCCCCTTCGGCCGGAGCCGATGCCTTCTCCCTGAGGGCGAGCCGCGTTCTCAACGACACGCTCGTCGCCGATTCGATCGTTGTCGAGAACGCCGTGCTCGGAAGCCGGACGATCGACGCCGGAGCGGTCTCGGGGGATACGGTGGCGATCCCGCTCACGAGCATCGTGCGAAACTGGTTCAGCGAGCGTTTGTGGGATCGAAGGATCGTCGTTCGCTCCTCAATCGAGCGCGCGCGCGATCGTTGCGCGGTCTTCTATTCGACCGAGGCTCCGGATTCGCTTCGGCCTCGGCTCCGGCTCCTCTACACCCCGCTCCGTTCGGAAGACGGATAGCGGGAGGAGACATCGTTGCGCCGTCTCTTCCTCGTGAGCGCTCTTCTTCTCGCCGCCACGATCGCGCGGGCCGATTCGCAGTTCGGCGCGGGCGGGCTCGGCGTCGCGCTCTCCCCGACAAACGCGCGCGCCTGGGCGCTCGGCGGGATCGCGATCGGTCTCGACGATTCGCTCCGACTCTCGCTCGCGAACCCGGCGGCGCCGGCCGGTCTCCGCAGCGTCTCGATGAGCGCCGTCTATCTGGCGGACCGCCGGTCGGCGAGCGACGCGAGGGGCGAGGCGTTCTTCACGAGCAGCGGCATCCCGCTCTTCGAGTTCCTCATCCCGTTCGGCTCCCGGTTCGGGGTCGGGTTCGGCTACGACGTGGAAGGGGATCTCGGGACCGCGCGCACCCGCATCCCGTTCCTTCCCGACGAGGCGCCGGTCGAGCCGCACGCGAGGCACTTCGAGAGGAGCGGCGCGCTCTTCCGGGTCCCGGCCGCCCTCTGCTTCCGGCTGTTCGAGGATCTTCGCGTCGGTTTCCGGCTCGACAATTACTTCTTAAACATCGAAGAAACATACGATCTCGACTTCGACGATTCCTCGATCCGCTCGACGAGGGAGCGGCTCCGGACCGGGTGTTCCGGCGCGGGCGCGACCGCCGGGATTCTCGTCCCGCTCCACGAGCGCCTCCTGGTCGGGTTCGTCTATTCGTCCGGTGCGACGCTCGAAGGGGACCGGGAGCGGATCGGCGCGTCGGGGAGCGTGAGCACCGACCCGGTCGAGATCGGCGTCCCCGAGCGGATGGGGGGCGGTTTCTCCGTGCGTGTCGGCGAGGCGTGGACGGCGGGCGCGGACGTCGTCGTCTCCTCGTGGGAAGAGATCGAGGACACGGTCTTCGCGCTCGGCGGGTATCGGGACGTCGTCGCGTACGCGATCGGCGTCGAGCGCGCGCCGGGAAGGGACGACCCCGCTCTTCTTCGACTCCCCATTCGGGTCGGCTTCCGCGTCGATCCGATCGCCTACCGATCGGAGAACGGCGAGGAGATCTCCCGCTGGATCGCGACGATCGGGTCGGGCATTCCACTCGGAGGCGGCCGCGGGACGTTCGACTTCGGCATCGAGTACGGAAGCATCGGCGACAAGGGATCCGTCGGACTCGAAGAGAGCTACCTGAGAATCCTCGTCGGCTTCACTGGCCAAGAACCCTGGAGAAGGCGAAAGAGCTACGTCGAGTAGCCGCGTGCGCGGAGGGGAGCGGGGAGCGGTGAGCGCTCCCCGGATTTCGGCGATGTCTCTCGGGATTCGTCCCGCGTGTTTCCCTCACTCCGACGCCCGCTTCCGCACCGTTTCCCTTGATCTCGAACGATCGAGGGATATACGATCCGCGTCGCCGGACCGAGCGGGAGTGAGGGCGGAGAGAGCACGGAGGATCGACGGATCCTCCGGGGGATACGCGCGCCCGGACGCGGTCCACGAACCCTCGTGCTCCGCTCGACCGGATCGGCGTGGAGGCGATGCGGTTTCTAGACGGAACTCGGTTCGCGGGTCATAGACGGCGGGCGCTCGCAGACTAACGCTCGCTCCGAACCCGCGGCTGAGATTGAGACGTCTTGTCCGATCGTGAGTTCGCGCCCCGATCCCGCCGCGGGCTTCGTGGACCCTGGCTCCTTCTGCGGGCTTGTGCACGGAGGAAGGAACGGTCGACGAGCCTTTGGGCGAGTGGGGCTTTCTTAGGCCGAGTCAAGATGTTAGAATGAGACAATGATTCAGAAGGTCGTCTACAAGCACGAGCTAGGAGATCCGGCCGAGGCGAGGCGGGATCTGACGTATTGGCTGGAGCGGTCGCCTGAGGAGCGTCTGGCGGCGGTCGAGGCGCTCAGGAGATTGATCGGTGGATGTTCAGCCAGACTTCAGAGAACTGCTTGCGTTGTTCAACAAGCACGGGGTTGAGTATTTGGTCGTCGGGGGCTACGCCCTGGCATTCCACGGGGCTCCGCGCTTCACCGGTGATATGGACCTCCTCGTTCGACCGGACCAGCCGAACGCTGCCCGAATCCTCGACGCGCTGAGCGAGTTTGGGTTCGCTTCTCTGGGCCTTACTGCCGGCGACTTCACGTCTCCGAACCAGGTGATCCAACTGGGTACGCCTCCGGTCCGAGTGGACCTTCTCACATCCCTGACGGGGGTTTCCTGGGAGCAGGCGGCCGCCTCCCGAGTCCTCGGGAACTACGGCGATCTTCCTGTCCACTTCATCGGGCGAGAAGAGTTCATCGCCAATAAGCGCGCGACGGGACGGAAGAAGGACCTTGCGGATCTCGAGGCGCTTGGAGAAGAGTAATATCCCATCGCCGGGAATCTCGCGGACATCTTGCCGATTCGGTCTGCACTCCTCCTCCGACATCGGCGTCGCATGGAGGCTTCGGGTTTCAGGGCGGGCCTACGACATCCCCAATTTCGTAGCCTGG
>VGIW01000115.1 GCA_016867715.1 Candidatus Eisenbacteria bacterium
CCTCCTGCGACGCGTGATGGACGGGCTGAACTCCGATCTCTTCTCGCCGCATGAGCCGGGGCTCTTCAAGTGGATCTTCCAGAGGATCGTCGATCAGGGGGACTATTACTTCCACCTCGCCGATCTTCCCTCCTACATCGACCGGCAGAAAGACGTGGAGAAGACCTACCTCGCGCCCCCTCTCTGGCGGGAGAAGGCGATCCTGAACGTCGCCCGCATCGGCAGGTTCTCGAGCGACCGGACGGTGCGCGAGTATGCCGCCGAGATCTGGAAGATCCGCTCGTACTGAGGCGGGGCCGGTTCCGGCTCAACGCGCAAGCGCGGTCTGAATCCCCAGAAACTCCCCGAGGTTCTCCATCGTGAGAAGCCCGACGAGCGTCTCCCCCTGCACGATCGGCAGCGAATGGCACCGGCATTCCTGGAGCCGAAGGAAGACCGATTGCATGAGATCCGAAGGGTGGGCGGTCTGGAACGAGCGGTCCATCACTTCGGAGACCGGCGTCTCCTTTCCCCGCTCGGCGAGCGCCTTGAAGAGGCCGTCCTGCGTCAGTATGCCGGAGATGCGACCGTTCTCGACCACTGGAAAGTCCTTCTGCGATCCGGCGATCGTCGCCTCGATCGCCAGGGCCAGCGAATCGCCGGCCGAGAGCGTACGGAAGTCGGTCAGCATCACGCGGCGGACCGGTATGCCGTGGAGAGCGCTCTTCATCTGGACCATACTCGCCTCCTGCGACGCGCCGAGCCACACGAAGAGCGCGATCAGGATGAGAAACGGATTCGTGAAGAGCCCGACAAACCCGAACACGAGAGCGAGCGCTTGGCCGATCGAGGCGGCGGTCTGCGTGGCGCGCGTGTACTCCATCCGCATCGCAAGAAGAGCGCGGAGAACCCGGCCGCCGTCCATCGGGAAGGCGGGGATCATGTTGAAGAGGACGAGAAAGACGTTGACGAAGAGGAGACGCTCGAGAAACGGCCCGCGCGTCGTCCCTATGCCGGACCAAGGCTCCCATCCGCCCGTCGCGAAGAGCGCGAAACCGAGGAGCGCGGCGATCCCCACGTTCACCGCCGGTCCCGCGAGCGCGACCCACAGTTCTTGCCTCGGATCCTCGGGAATCCTCTCGAGCCGCGCCACTCCGCCGATGGGAAGAAGGATGATGTCGCGGGTGCGGATCCCGTAGCGCCGCGCGGTGAGCGCGTGCCCGTACTCGTGAAGCACGACGCTGAGAAAGAGAAGAAGGAAGAAGCCGACCCCGGACGCGACCGCGACGAGCGAGCGGCTCGCCGCCCAGTAGCTCAGCGCGAGCCAACCGAGAAGCAGAAAGAACGTGACGTGGATGAAGACACCGATCCCGGCGTAGGTTCCGACCTTCCAAGACCATTTCATGGCTGAATCCTCCGGCGGCGGTCTGCGGACCCCGTATTCCATAGATCTATCGCGTCGAAGCGCGTTTCTCAAGCCCGGCTCGCCGTGTTCCGAACGGGCGCGCCCGACGCCGCGTTTGGGCAGGCCTCCGAATGGGAGAGAAGGAGCGGAGATGTCGGATGCCGGACAAGAAAGCTCCTTCCCGATGCTCGGGAAGGAGCCTCTCGTCTCGCCGAGCCGGGCTCGGATGATTCCGATCAGCGAACCAAAGCCATCTGCCGGATCTGGAGGAAGCCGGGCGCCTCGAGCCGAACGAAGTAGATCCCCGAGCCGGCGCTCCTCCCCGAGTCGCTCCGCCCGTCCCATCGGAGATCGTGCGCGCCCGCTTCCGCACGCCCGTCGAAGAGCGTTCTCACGAGACGGCCCGAAACATCGTAGATCCGGAGCGATGCGATCCCCGCGCTCGCCATGTGGAAGGTGATCGCGGTTTCCGGGTTGAACGGGTTCGGACGGCACGGTTCGAGTCCGGTTCTCGCGACCTCCGGCGGGCGATCGGCCACGCCGGTTTCGATCGCGGACGACGCGGTGAGGAGGAAATCGTCCACCGCCGCCTCGACCAGCGATCCGCTTCCGTTGTCGGATGCGACGAACCTGAAGCGCACGGCGCTCGTGAGGTTGATGAGTCCCTCCAGCGGGAAGTCCCTCACCACCCATGCGTTCGTGCTCGCCGTCGTGTTCTCGAGATCCGTCCATGAGGAGCCGTTGTCGGTCGCCTGGACGAGCCACGAGTCCTCGTTCGGATTGGAGCCGATGTTGTTCGTGTACCAAACCGCGTAGCTCACCGATGCGTTGTTGTACCCCTGAAGATCGAAGACCGGCGAGAAGAGCGTCGTCTTCCCGTTGTCCACGTCGTTCGTTCCGGCGGGATCCCCGGGGTTCGCGTTCCCCGTGACGTAACACATCGCGCCGGGCGGGGCCGTGTAGTCGCTGTCCGGCTGCACGGTGTAGCCGCTGTAGGTTGTGCCGACCGGCACCGCGCGGACCCAAATCCCGGACGTCGCGTTATCGTCCGCCGCCCCGACCGTCCATCCCTGGTGGGTTTCGAACTCATCGTCCATCACCGTCTCGATCGGGAAAACGCTGAACTGGTGCACGAGAGACGGCGCCCCCGACGGATCGACCGCCGCGAGCCCGACGCCGTCGGTCGCGTAGACGTAGTATTGGACGACCGTCGGATAGGGCTGCCCGGGGATCTCCGCCTCGTAGTTGTTCCCGTCGACCCAAACGAGCGGAACCGGATACTCGGTAGCATCCCAATTCGTTCGCCAGTAAAGAATCTTCTCGTCGATTCCGGACGGATCCGAGAGGGTCACCGGAATGACGTATGGCCCGAGCGTGTCGTCGGTCGAGGCGTGGGGCGTCGTGACGATCGCGGGGCCCGCGATGTCCGCAAGGTAGAAGTCTCGGACGGTCGTCCCCCCTTCCACGATCACCACGTTCGTAACCGTATCCGGCGCGAAACCCGCCCGGCTCGCGACGACCGTGTAGGTCCCCGGCGGAACCGAGCCGCTGTAGAGGCCGCCTTCTCCCGATGTGAACGAGCGGTCCGCGCCCAGAACCGTGGCCTGCGCCCCCTCGAGCGGGGTGTTCCCGTTTAGCTCGTTGTAGATCGTTCCTTGGAGCGTTCCTGCGGAGAAGTCCCGAAGAGGAAGGAACTTGATCGCGCGGCCGGCCGCCAACGTGGTCGCGCCGCCGGAGTATCGGTTGAAGAAGGTGATCAGAACGCCGTCCGATTGATCATGGTTCTCGATCCCCACGGTCGCGTACCCGTCGGTCGGGTCGTAGTTCGTGATCGTCTGATACTGGTAGACGATGATCCCGTCCCCGGTGCCGGTCGGATGGTGGGCGGGATCATAGAGGATCGCCTGAAACGTCTCGACATAGTTGCCGTAGGATTGCCGCATCTGCTTCCACTCGACGATCCAACGGTGGTTCGCCGCGTCGTACTTCTGGAACACGCGGGAGGACGCGTCCACGTAGAGATCATCCCAGAAGACGGCGAGCATCGCGTCCGGGCCTCCGGCGCCCGGGATCGTCCAGTTCCTGTACGCGACGCTGAACGAGGGGCCCATCGAGATCCACCCGTTCGAGCAGATCGTCGCCTGCGTGTACTCCTCGCCGTAGTAACGGAACGGGAACGGCAGGTTGACGAGGACGGCGGCGTCCATCCCGTCCCCCGTGTCGTTCAGCACGACCTGGGTTCCGCCTCCGCCCTGCGACGGATCGATCTCGATCCACGAATAGGTCGGGGCTTCCGGATAGCCCGTGTCGGTGTTCTCGAAAGCGAGATAGCCGTAACGGTCCGGGCCGGTCGGATCGATCGACGTGACCTGCCCGATCGTGAATCCGAACGTCGCCGTGTCGATCGCTCCGCCGTTGAAGTTCGTGATGAGAAGGAAGTCCGCCGGGTAGCCGTCGTAAGTATCGGAGGCGACGCTGAAGGCGAATCGATCCGCGCTGTTGGTCCCGGTGTTGCCGGCGGTGATCGTTCCAAAGGTCCCGCTCGCGTCGGTCACTGTTAGTTTCGGACTCAAGGAAATGAGCGTTCCGGAAGTCCCGGTCGCCGTCGCGCCGCCGTTGTTGCGGAGGGTGACCTGGAGCTGGACGGTCTCGCCCGGATCGGGCCCGTTCCCTCCGTCGTTGAAGAAGGTCCAGTTCTCCGCAGCCAACGCGGGAGCGACGACGTCGACCTCGACGAGCGAGTGCCAGTTCCCTTGCGGCGACGACGCGTCGAGCCCGAACCGGATCACGTGGCCGTGCGGACATCCGGGCGCGACGACGAAGTCGAAGTCCTCCGCGCACCACGCGGTGCCGGCGGCGGGAATCGTCCCGAAGTCCTCGCTGTTGTCGAGGATCGCGACGAACGGATCGTCTTCCGTAAGAACGGCCGTCACCGACGTGGCGGACGAGGCGGCGTAGTTCCGGAGCTGCACCTTGAGCTCGATCGTCTCGTTCGGGTTGACGATGCCGTCGCCGTTCCCCGAGCTTCCGCCCGACGCGTCGTCGTCCACTTGGACGGCCACCGCTCCGACGTGGTTGTTTCCGGAGATCGTCACCGTCCCGAGATACGCCTTCACGTTGTGTTTCGTCACCGTGAGGAGCATGCTGCCGGAGGTCGTGTTGGAGAGCGGGAGCTCGACGGTCCCGTTCTCTTTCGTGTAGCCGACGGAGTATGTCTCGCTCCCCTTCCAGGCGCACACGACGGCGTCCGCCACCGGCGAGCCTCCCTGGGTCACCGAGACGATGATCGAGTTCGCTCCGATCGCGAGCGTCGAGGAATGCGCGACGTCGACCGTCGCGGGAACCCCGGTCCAGATGTCCACCGCCGGATCGCCCATCAGGTTCATCCAGTGACTGGTCCAGTGCGCGGTGTTCGGCTGCGAGCTGTTGTAGTTCAGATATAGCTCGAGGCGCCCGCGGTCGAGCGCGGCGCCCATCGTGTAGAGCTTCTGGCGGAGAAGCCCGTGGAAGATCCCGTAATAGAGGCAGTTGTTGTAGCGCGTGTGGGTGCCGAGCGTCGCCATCCCGATGGCGCCGATCCCGCCCTTCATGGTGATCGGGGTGCCGAGCGAGCCGGCGCGGAGGAAGCCTTCCGATCGGGACGTTCCTGAGGCGAACGTTCCCGTGTCGCAGGTGATGATGACGACAAAGGGGAGCTTCCACCCGTTCGAGAGGGCGTAGGTGTTCGAGTTGGACCACTGGCTCATCTGGTAATAACCGCGGTAGCCGAAGAAGGTGTCGCCTCGGTTCAGAGCGGTCGACATGCCGCTGATCCACGGCGACTGAAAGACGGTGTCCACGGCGGTGTAGCCCTCATGGAACGCCATGTTCCGGACGCTCCGGCCGGCCTCGATGCAGCTTGGGCCGGATGTGGTCGGGTCGCCCACGACCGCGCCGCGCGGGAACCATGTCGTATCGGTCATGTACGGATCGCGCTCGTAGCCGATGATCTTGCGCACGATGATGGAAAGCTCGGCCATCGTGCTGTAGGAAAGGCGGCCGACGTGGACGTCGGGAAGGTAGTCCCCGCCGGCGAGCTGCGCGTAGGGGAGATCCCCGCAGCCGTTGTATCCGCTCATCGATTCGTACCACGTCGGCATCACATCGGCGTCGCCGACGAGCACGACGTACTCGAGCGAGACGTTCGGATCGTTGTACACATTCTGGATGTAGCTCTTGATCTGGCTCGAGGTGGTTCCGGTCTGTGCGGTCGTCACAAGCGTGACCGGCCATCCCTTCCGCTTTCTCCACTCGACCCAAGAGGCGAGCGTGTCGAGGACCGCCTGATTGTTCGCGGCGATCGCGAGGATCGTCCCCGGCGCCACATCCCGCTGAGGAAAGAGCGCTTCGTAGTTCAGGACGAGCTCCTCGTATGCCGCGTCGAATGAAGACGGGATCGGTTTCGCCGCGACGGCCGCCTTCGACGGAGCGCCCCCCTCGATCGAGACCTCGACATCGAGGCGCCGCGCGATCTTCAACGTGCGCGACGCGGGATCGTAGCGGATCGGGCGGAACGTGAGGGGGACGACGCGGAGATCGCGGAACATCGCCGGCTCGCCGACGATCACGTCGACGCCGTCGTCGGGAACCTCGCGCGCGTACGCATCGGCGTCGTAAGCGAACGGGGACGGCTCGCTCTCGGAACCGGGTTGCACGGGGAGAAGGAGAACGCCCGTTTGCGTTTCCTCGTCGAGGCGGGTCGAGCGGACGCGCACCGCCGCTCCCTCCGGAACGGCGATCAAGCGCGAGAAGACGGGGATCGCGGGCTCTCCCTCGCGCCCTTCGTAGCCGCAGCCGGGGATCTCGATCGCCTGGAACGAGCGGAGGCCGAAATCGACGTCCGTCCTTCCGATATCGGGAACCTCGACGACGAAGCGAACCTCCCCCCCGTCGGCGGATGTCAACCGAATCTCGGGACCGCTTCCGATCGGCTCCGCGAGCGGATCGGTCGGAGCTCCGACGGCGAGAGAAGCGATGAGACCGACGGCGATGAGCAATCCTACCGCAACGCGACGCATGGACACCTCCAGCGGCTTGTGCGCAGGTTCCCCACCCGCACAAACCCTCGAACCCAGCAATAGTTGAACAGGAGACAAATCGCCTCCTGCATGCACGGCGACGACCGGGCAAGGGGGGAGACAGCGCTCGGACCGATCACCGGTCGGCACGATTATAGCATAAGGCCATGAAGCATAACAGAATAACTTTGAGGCTCTTCGCCCGGTCCGGCCCGCGATCCGATGCGCCAGAACACGCTTCCCTTATCAAGGAAGGCTATGCTATAATGCCACTTACTGAGATGGACGCCCGGCGGGATCCCTGGTGCCCAGCGGATTGGGTCGGACCAAGATCCTTGCATCCTGTTGGGATTCCTTGAGTTGCCCGGCGACCGCCTCGGCGGAACGCGCTCCCCCGCGAAACGAACCCTAACTTGGGAGATCCTCCGATGAGATGTTGGCTCGGACTCTCGCTCGCGCTTCTCGTTTCCTCCTCCATTCACGCAGCCGTTATCCACGTGCCCGGCGATTACACGCTCCTTCAGGCGGGGATCAACGCGGCGAACTCGGGCGACACGGTGATGGTCGCCGCGGGGACTTACGATTCCCTCTTCTACCCGCCGGGAGCGGACACGACCCGCTGCGTGGCCTACATGAAATCCGGGGTGACCCTTCTTGGAGCGGGGATCGGGCAGACGATCATCGACGCGCAGAATCAGGGACGCGGGATCTACTGCTACGGCGTCGCGACCGGGAAGATCCAAGGCTTCACGATCCGAAACGCGTTCGCGCAGCTCTTCGGATCGGGGATCTACTGCACGCAGGGTTCCTCGCCGGCGATCACCGACTGCCGCGTGGTCGATTGCGGCGACGGCGGGATCATCTGCACGTACAGCTCGAGCCCCGACATCAGCTACTGCTCGATCATCGACAACGTTTATAAGGAAGGCGGCGGGCTCGTGACGGAGGACGGCTCGTCCCCCCACGTCCGGCATTGCACGATCCGCGGGAACTCCGCGCCGTCGGGGGGCGGGGTCTTCATCCGCTCCCAGTCGGCTCCGGTCTTCGAGGATTGCGTGATCGACAGCAACTTCCTCACAACGATCAACGGGAGCGGGGGAGGCGTCGGCATTCGCGGAGCGTCCCCGACGTTCCGCCGGTGCGCAATCACGCGGAACACGTCGACCGGCCCGGGAGGCGGGTTCGACATCCGCGATGAGGCGGTCGTTGTGATCGATTCGTGCGCGATCCTGGACAACACGGCCGGCAACGGCTACGCTCCCGGCGGCGGCCTCTTCTGCGAGCTCTCCGCTCTTACGCTCACGAACAGCACGATCGCCGGAAACCAGGTGCCCGGCACGGAAGAGATGTCCGACGGGGGCGGTCTCTTCATCTTCTTCGCGGACGAAAGCTACCCGGTGACGATCCGCGGCTGCACGATCGCGGACAACACGACGAAGACAGGCGGGCGCGGCGCCGGGATCTACCTCTTCTACGGAAACGCGACGATCGACAAAACGATCGTCGCCTTCAACACGAACGGACACGGGATATACTGCGACGAATCGACGCCGAACGTGAGCTGCACCGACATTTACGGAAACAGCGGGGGGAACGCCGTGTGCGGCACCGACGCCGGCGGCAACTTCTCCGCCGATCCCCTCTTCTGCGACGCGGGCGCGGGAGATTTCTCGCTCCGGTTCGGCTCGCCGTGCCTTCCCGGAAACCACCCGAACGGCGCTGCCTGCGGACTCATCGGCGCGCTCGGTCTCGGGCCGTGCAACTCGGGCGTCGGGGGCGGCGCATCCGAAGCGAGCCTTCCCCTCTCCACGCGCGCAGAGCCGAACCCGTTCGGGGCGGGCACGACGATCCGCTTCGGGATCGATCGGAACGGCCCGATATCGCTCGCGGTGTTCGACCTCGCGGGGCGGCGCGTGCGTCTCATCCAAGAAGGCGAGATGCCGGCGGGGCTGCACCAAGCGGAATGGGACGGACGGGACGACGCGGGAAGGCCGGTGCCCAGCGGGGTCTACTTCTACCGCCTGGAGGAAGAAAGCCGAGCGAGATCCGGACGCCTCGTTCTCACCCGATAGGGCGATCCCCCGGAAGATCCGCGCTTGGTGATTCCGGGCGGCGCGTTGTATCGTAACGAAGCCCTATTGGAGGAGTGCGATGCTGAGCCAGTCTGCCGCCACGAGATGCTTGGGATTCCTCTTGGCCGCCGCGATCATCGCCCCCGTTCTCGCGGGTGAGCCGGCGGCCTTCTCCCCTGGCCGAACGACCGAATCCGCTCGGGTGGAGATCCGCCCGCTCCCGGACGAGGCCGAACGTCCGATCCTTCGTTTTCTTCCCCTCCCGCCGGGCGCGTCCGAACCCGTGATCGCGCATGAAGACGCGGCCGCGGGCGGCATCTCCCTCGGCGAGCCGATGATCGCGCGCGGGACCGTTCTCCTCCCCATCGTTGTCCGCTCCGCGCCCGGAGGATCGGCGAAGGATCTTCCGGAGATCGTTTTCGATATCAACTATCGACGCGATCCCGCGAAGACGCACTCCTCGAGCTCCGCGCGATTCGGACGCGGCTCCCTCTCCTCGCTTGGCAAGCTCCTCGCCGGCGGGGAGACCCTGCTCGCCCCGTCCGAGGAAGAAGGAAG
>VGIW01000116.1 GCA_016867715.1 Candidatus Eisenbacteria bacterium
AAGGAAGCGGATGACACTCGATGCCGTCGAGTTCCTCCGTCGCTTCCTCCTCCACGTCTTGCCCAAGGGCTTCTCCCGCATCCGCCACTACGGCCTCTACGCCGCCCGCAACGTGGATACCCGATGCGCCCTGGCCCGCCGCCGGTTGGAACCCCTCGTCCACACTCCCGACCCCGAGGACGCCCATCCGGCGACCCAAGACACCCCCTGGTGGGAGCGCCTCCGAGAACGGACCGGCATCGATCTCATGGCCTGTCCGCACTGCCGTACCGGACGCCTCGTGCGTCTGTCCCCTGCCGAGTGGAACACGGAAGACTCGCTCGCGCCCACCGGCACCGATCCCCCGTTCCCGGACGCCGGGGGAGGTCCGCGATGAAGCCGAGCACGAGAAGCGGCCAAGACGGGTCGGCCTGTCTCGCTCACTCCCCTGACGTCCCGGTGCCTCCGCTCCGGCCCGCCCGACGTGCACCCGACCCGCCCGGTCCACTCCCGCACCTCCCCCTCCCACGAATCGGTGCACCCACCCGACTCTCCCACCGACTCCCGTCCCGATGAAATCCCCATAGACCCGGACCCCGCGGCTTCGTTCAACCGGCGCATTACGGGAATGCCCGCTTCTCGGGACTCCCGTAATCCGCTAGCCCGACTTCCGCAGTTTCGTGCCTCTCGCGGTTTTTTTCGGGGATGGGGTTCGGGTAAGTGTGTGTCTTTGCGCGCCGGGTGGGCGCGAGGGGCCGTGTAGTGCCGACCTACCCCCTTGCCGGAGCCGTTTGGATCTGCGATACGGGAGTGACGAGGGAGAGAGATGTACCTTCGGCACTCGGTTCGTCGCAAGGATGGGAAGACGCACACATACTGGCGTTTGGTGCGATCGGTTCGTCGGAACGGGAAGGTGGTGCAGGAGACGGTCGCGCAGCTCGGCGAGTTGGACGCGGAGGGGCGTGCGAAGGCGCGGGCTCTGGCGCGTGCGATGGTCGGGCGAGCGAGCCAACGCGCGCTCTTCGAGGATCGCTCCTGTGACGCGGCCGCGGTTCCGGTTCATCTGAACCGAGTGCGCCTCGAGCGTGGCCGATCCTTCGGGGATGTCTGGCTCGGCTGGACTCTCTGGCAGGCTCTACGACTGGACGAGGTGTGCGAAGAGCTCTTGCCTGAAGGGCGCGAGGAGTACGCCTGGTCTCTTTTGGCAGCGGTGCTGGTGGTCGCGCGACTCTGCGAGCCTTCCAGCGAGCTCCACGTCGCCGAGAGTTGGTATCGCCGAACGGCGCTGGAAGATCTGCTCGGGCTTCCGAGCGAGAGCGTGAACGACGACCGGCTCTATCGCGCACTCGATCGTCTGCTTCCCCACAAGACCGCGATCGAGCGGCATCTGGTGCATCGTCTCGGCGAGCTCTTCGCTCTCGACTACGACCTTCTGCTCTACGATGTCACGAGCACCTACTTCGAAGGACTCGCCGCTCGCAACTCTCTCGCCCAACGCGGCTACAGCCGCGACCATCGGCCGGACTGCAAGCAGGTCTGCATCGCTCTGGTCGTGACGCGCGAGGGGATGCCGCTCGGCTACGAGGTCTTTCCCGGCAATCGGGTCGATGTCACCACGGTCGAGGAGATCGTGCAGACGATGGAGGCCCGCTACGGTCTCGCCGATCGCATCTGGGTGATGGACCGAGGAATGATGAGCGCGGAGAACCTTGCGTGGCTCCAAAAGACCGGGCGGCGGTACCTCCTCGGAACGCATCGAGGCGACGTCAAGAAGTGGAGCCGGGAAATCGCCCAAGCGACCGACTGGAAAACGGTCCGCGCGGGGATCGAGGTGAAGCTCTGTGCTGGACCGGACGGGAAGGAGACGTTCCTCCTCTGCCGCTCCGCTGAGCGCCGCGAGAAGGAAAAGGCGATGCATGAACGATTCGCCGCTCGCATCGAAGCGGGCCTCGGCAACAGCCCTCGAACCATCCTCCGGGAGCTCGGCCGGATCCAGAGCACAGACGTCGTGCTCCCCCTCGCCGACGGATCCGGACGAGAGATGCGCCTCCGCTGCGTGGTTCGGCCCGACAAAGCCCAAGCCCTGCTCCTCGATCGCCTCGGCCTCCGCCTCCCCGAACGGCTCCGACCCCCCTCCGGAATCACGAAAATGTAGTGCCGACTCGGCCCCGTAAGTCGTTGAAAAACCTCAAAACCACCCCCCGAACTGCGGAACTTGGGCTAGGCGTTCTCAGAAGTAGTGCGATCATGAATGGGAGGCTGAAGGAGCCGGACGGTAACGTCGACCAGGCCAACGCGGACGAGTTTTTGGGAGGCACTACGATAAGCCCGCCCCGGCCCGCTGAAAAACACCCGCGTTCGAGAAGCCCCCTCCCACCGACCTCCTCCGACATGCGGCTATCCTCCGGAGAGAGGATCCGCCGCCCCTGTCCGACCCCACAGTCGGCCCGAACGGCCCTTCCGTGCCCCCTTCATGCTTGACGTACACAACGTCGCAGGATAGAATTCCTTATGAGTTTATGAGTTGAAGAGAAGACCGAACGTCGGACGGAGCGAGCGCGACGCCGTGTTCCGGCCCGGCGCCGCCGCGGGAGCACCGGGTCGACGAGAGGGGTATCGAACGAGCAGAGGAAAGGCCCTGATTCTGAACGCCGTCGTCTGGGGCGTGGTCATCGTCGCGTGCGCGCTCGAGCTGCGGGGGACCGATCACAAGAAGAAGATCGTCGGGCTCCTCGCCACGGGCGCCGGCCTTTCGAGCTTCGTGGTCGGCGCCGGACCGGGGTGAACGAGAAAGGAGAAGGGGGATGACGCGGGCGTGCCGTCCGAGGAGCGGTCCGCGCACGAACCGCCCCCGCCGGAATCATCGTGAGCACCGGGCGTCCCGGCGGAGGCCGCGGGGTCCCCGCGCCGACGAAGCCGGAGAATCGCTTGCGGCCGGTCGAAAGCCGCTGCTAGGTTCGACGGGAAGCCGCTGAACGACATCGTTCGCGTCGGCCGGGCGCTCGCTGCTCGCGGGACTTCGATGCGCGCGCCATCCCCGACCCGGAGAGAATCGATGTGAAAGGCCGAAACCCCGCCGCGCGTTCGATCTCGTCGGCGCTCGTGGACGCGCTCGGGCTCGCCCTCGTTCTCGCTTCGCTCGAGGTCCTGCTCCACTCGAGCGTTCGCGAGCTCGTCCGCCCGCCCGTCGTCGAGGGCGTCCGCACCCTCGGCTTCCTGACCCTCGCCTATTCCGTCGTCGTGTTCCCCCTCTCCCTCGCCGTGCGGTCACGCGCGGCGCTCGCCGCCGTCGTTCTCCTCGGGGCGGCGTGCCTCCAGGGCGGGCTCCTCTTCTACCGGGCGCCGGCCGGCACCGACCGGGTCCGCGCTCTCCTCCCTCTCGCCGGGCTGATCGCCGCGGCCGCTGCGGCTGTATTGATCGATCAACTGTTGAGACGTATCCGTTTCCGGCCTCCCGCGGGCCGGATCCTCGCCATTTGCGGCGCGGCGCTCGTGGGGGTCTCCCTCGTGCTCCCCCGCCCCCGCCCGGAGGCGCCGGGGGAGTGGCCGGCCCCTCTGCCGGAGGGATCGGCCCCGGGCGCTTCGCGTCCGAACCTCCTTCTCATCACGCTCGACACCGTGCGGGCCGACCGCCTGCCGTCCTACGGGTATCGAAGCTCCCGCACGCCGAACCTCGATCGTCTGGCCCGCGAGGGGGTCCTCTTCCGCCGCGCCGTCGCCCAGTCCTCCCTGACGCCTCCGTCCCACGCCTCGATCCTCACCGGCACCTACCCGATCCGTCACGGGGTGCGCACCTTCGGCGTTTGCCGCGTCGCCCCGGAGGTCCCCATCCTCTCGGAGATACTCCGGCACGAGGGATGGACGACAGGGGCGATGATCGCCTCCGGAGCACTCGACAGGCGCTTCGGCCTCGCGAGAGGATTCGACGTGTACCACTTCGTGAGGGTCTCCAAGTCGTACCCTTTCTCGCGCGCGTTTCGGGGGCTGCTCCCCCAGGTGCTGAGCCGGATCGGCCTGGTGCAGGACCGGAGCCTCTACCGGCGGTGCCGAGAGATCACCGACGACGGGCTGCGGTGGCTGGAGAGGTACGGGGATGCGCCCTTCTTTCTTTGGGTGCACTACTTCGACGCCCACGATCCGTACCTCCCCGAGGCGGCGAGCCGGCGGCGGGATCGTCATCCGGGGACCCGCTGGGCGGATCGGTTCAAGATGGGGTTCGCGTACGACAGCGAGATCATCGGCGTCGACGAGCAGATCGGCCGGCTCATCGACGCCCTCTCGGACGCGAACAAACTCGACGAGACGGTCATCGTCGCGGTCTCGGACCACGGCGAGGGGCTCGGCGATCACTCCTACCTCGGCCACACGCGGCGCCTGTACCAAGAGCAGGTGCACATCCCGCTCATCATCCGCTATCCCGAGCGCCTGGCCCCCGGCTCCGAGGTGAACGCACAGGTCCTCGGCGTGGACATCGTTCCCAGCCTTCTCGAGCTGCTCGGCACCGAGCCCCCTCCCGGGCTCGACGGGCGCTCCTTTCTTCCCCTCATCGAGGCGGGGGGCGCCGCACAGGACCGCATCGCCTACTCGGAGACGCTGCAGCCCGCGGATTCCACCGCCAAGCTCCTCGCCGTCTCGGACGGACGGTACAAGCTCATCCGGTCTCTCGCCGGAGAGACCGTCCTCCTCTTCGATCTGGCGGAGGACCCCGGGGAGAAGCAGGACCTCGCGGCCGCGCGCCCCGATCTCGTCGCGAGGCTCGAGGAGCTGATCGACCGCTATCTCGCGATCGAGGCGCCGGCAGGTCCCCGCCCCGACGAGGACGGGATCACGGAAGAGCAGAGGGAGGAGCTCCGTGCGCTCGGCTACATCGAGGACTGAGCGGGAGCGGCGCGGCTCACGCACCGGGATGCTCGCGCTCCCGGTGATCATTGCCGCTGTCCCTCTCAATAACTCGTCCGCCTTGCCCCGGTTGACGTTGCGCCCGCTGTGCTTCAGCCTCATTTCTATGATATCACTTCTTCTCAGCACGACAGCATCGATGTTCCGGTCCCGCCGGGCGCTCGTCCTCGAGAACCTCGCCCTGCGGCATCAACTCCAAGTACTGCAACGTTCTGGGAAGAGAGCCCGGTTCCGGCCTCTTGACCGAGGCTTCTGGTCCTCCTCTCCCGCCTGTGGACGGAATGGAGGGGCTTACTCGTCCTCGTGAAGCCGGACACGGTCGTCCGGTGGCACCGGAAGGGCTTCCGACTCTACTGGCGGTGGAAGAGCGGGAAGCCCGGTCGGCCACGAGTACCGAAGGAGATCCGGGACCTCATCCGAAGGATGTCTCTCGAGAATCCCCTCTGGGGTGCGCCCCACATCCACGGAGAGCTGCTGAAGCTCGGCATCGACATCGCCGAGCCGACGGTCTCGAAGTACATGGTCCGACCGAAGAAGCCTCCCTCTCAAACCTGGAAGGCATTCCTCCACAATCACCTCGACGAGATGGCCTCCCTCGACTTCTTCACCGTCCCCACCGCCACCTTCCGCGTCCTCTACGTCCTCGTGATCCTCGCGCACGGGAGACGACGGATCGTTCATTTCAACGTCACCGACTCGCCCTCGTCGGTGTGGACCGCCCGTCAGCTGATCCAAGCGTTCCCGTGGGATACGGCGCCCAGGTACTTGCTCCACGACCGGGACAAAATCTTCGGGGTGGAGTTCGAGCGAACCGTGCTGAACCTCGGAATCGAGGAGGTCCGAATCTCGCCCCACTCCCCCTGGCAGAACCCCTACGTCGAACGCCTCATCGGCTCCGTCCGACGCGAGTGCCTCGACCACTTCATCATTTTCAACGAGAAGCATCTCCGCCGGGTCCTGCGCGAGTACTTCCGGTACTACGCCGAATCGCGGACGCACCTCGGGCTCGGCAAGGACTGCCCGGAGCCGAGATCTATCGAGCCGCCGGAGATGGGTAGAATCGTCGCAATCCCGCTGGTCGGCGGGCTCCATCACCGCTACACGCGGGAAGCCGCTTAGCCAGGAGGTCCTGCCTCTACTATGGAGAGCAGACAAGGAAGAGGTATGCCCCGAAGCGCTCGACCGGCTGCTCGGAGGCAACCGGACGAGTGCTCTGGCCGACCATCGGGCGGTTCAGGAGCCGATGAGACCGGTCGTTGGCCTCGGGATCAGAACCCGACGGACCGCCCGGGCCGCGTCAGGGAGGTGCTCCAGTGGCCGGACGAGGTTTTCATGAGGGACACCATCGAAATCGACCACGTCACCGGCGGATGGGTTTTGTCTGAACGACAGGGAGCCACTTCAGCGAAACAGCGCCTTGATCGCTCCCCACGATGCGGGCTCGATCGACGTTTCCTCACACGAGAACGTCGCGTCCATCAGGATGTTGCACGGGCCGACTCGGTCCTGCACCGGAAACGCCGGACATGGAATGCCGAGATCATACATCACGCTGTGAACCTCTTCGGGGACCGGAGCACATCCGCTCATGCTGTTTCTGTGCGCATTGTCCGTCACGATCTTGGGGATCGATGAGCAGTTGTATTTCACCGTAATCGCGGCGAAACCGCTATCGACAGGCCCTAGTCCCGGGTACGAGTTCCAGCGCGGCAACGGTTCGATGCCGGGCAGGGTATTCAGCGGAGGACCTACAAGACAGAGAGACTCATCCGCGTTGTACAGTCGATAGTCGACGGTATACCCATACCCCGGCATCGCATCCAGCCAATACCACCAGAACCCGGTGTTCTCGCAGACCACTCCCGGGAGCGCCCCACAATCAGCCGGAAGGTCGAAGACGACTCCCCATACGACGAGCGCACTCGCCCACGCCCAGATCCATCCGGAACAGGTATTCCAATAGACGATCGAGCAGGTTGAGGTGCTTGTTGGCGGCCACTCATGCCCGACGATGGTCTCCGAAAGCAACACGGGACTCGGCACGCTTCCCTCGAAATCCATCCAGTCCGCTCCCCATCCCAGACCCGCAGCAAGGATCATCAATGTTCCGAGGATTCCACATCTGGCCATCTCTCCACCACCCTTTGCATGGACATCCGATCACGGCACAGTACTGAATCCGCAGCCCGGTGGCAACTCTAGTGCACAAGAATGACCTTTCTCACAACGCTCGCCTCCAGCGCCTCCGCGCGAAGGAAGTACGCTCCGGATGCTACCTTCTTTCCGCGGTTATCTCTCCCATCCCATGTCCAGGAGCCACGTCCCCCAACCTGGCCGGAAAACTCTTGAACGAGCCGACCGCGAACGTCGTGAATCGTTACGTAGACCCAAGACTCAGATCCTGGGACTCCGCACTCTATTCCGATCGTCGATGTGAATGGATTCGGGGATACTCGAAGCGCTATGGGCGCATCCGTGATCTCAGAGGATGATGCGCGTACAAACGCCTGGATCAGGGAATTGCATGCAGCAACCGTATCTGAACAGGCTTGACAAACTCCTACGCCACCAATCAGGGCCTCGCAGGCCTGATTAGGTGCACACGCCGAGGAAGCGTGTAGCGCATAGAGCGTACAGGGATTTGGCGTGCATAGAAGGGGGTTTATATCCATGAGGAGGGTATCGGTCGCTTCTTCCTCTGAAATGCCAGTGAAAGCCGGGCCGTCATTTGCAAAGAAGCAGTTGCACCCAAACGAATCAATCACAACTCCCTCATGACCGATCACCACGCCTCCCCCTTGCGAGCACATGACTACATTCCTCACGAAGCCGAGCACAAGGCCCGGGTTGCGAGTGTAGAACGCTCCGCCTTGCAGACTATCCGCTGAGTTCCCGAAGAACGTGTTGTTCCCGATTCGCACGCTCATCCATGAAGAATCGTCCGCGGTGGCAATCGCGCCACCGTAGGTATTCGCGTTGCATCGAACGAATACGTTGAAGTCGATGGTTGGATCGCATTCCGGGTTGGAAAGGAAGAGGGCTCCACCGACGTCTCCCCAGTTTGAGTAGAACAGGTTTTTCGTTATCTCCGCACCACACCCCTCAAGGCAGATTGCACCGCCCCGGCCGCGCACGGTATCACTCGGAGGACGTCCGTTCTCAATGAACGAGTTCCCTTCAATCCTCGGTCGCTTCCAGCCGCTGGCGAGGAAGATAGCTCCTCCCGACGGGGGAGGACGCTCCATGCCACGGGAGAATGTGTTCCCTCGAAAGATATTGTTTATGATCTGAGGCGCTCCATTAATTCGCATCGCGCCACCATGAAAACCTTGGTTCCCTTCAAAGACGTTCTCTGTCACCACCACCGTTCGGGTGGCCGCGTGTGTGATCAGCATTCCACCTGTGCCGTAGGCCTCGCCGCTGGAAAACGTACGCGCCAAGCCTTTCCGAAACGTGAAGCCCCGCACTTCCACTCCTTCGAGCCGGTTTCCGTCGGGAGGATCGGCAAGGTCCGCTACGATGACGCATGCATGGGCAGTGTCCTGAGCCTCTCTCCCAATGATCGTATAGGCAGCGCCAGCTTTTCCGAGCACGACAATACTGTCTTTGTCAATACAAAACGTTGTCCTGGAGTGCAGCTCCTGCCTGTCCTCATCGAAACCGTACAGACGAGTAATGAGGGTGTCGTAGGTTCCCGGATTCACGCAAACCGTATCTCCTGCACTCGCGCTGTCGATGCATGCCTGGATATGATTACAGTCGCAGTCCGTCCCGATCGTCCCGTCGTCGTTGACCACCCAGACTCGACCGGTCGCAGGCTTCTGCGCAACATACCGGCAGCAAGGGAGGGAATCACATTCGGTGAGCGAGGAGTCGGGTTCGCCCTCACCCTGGTCGCCGTCGTCGTCTCCGCCCCCTTCGTCCGGCTCTCCCGCCACGCAGACGGCCGCTCCCTCGAAGCTCGTGAAGGTCCCCTCCGTGAACTCCGTGTTCTGCCAGCCGCACATCGTGGAGTCCCAAGCGAGCGTCGCGCACTCTCCGCCTGCGATCGCTATGAACCGTAGACGGGCCACTTCTGACGGAAGGTGCAACGGTTGGC
>VGIW01000117.1 GCA_016867715.1 Candidatus Eisenbacteria bacterium
CCGGCCGACTCGTACTCGTACACGTGGGCTACATTGTCCGTCCACGAGCCGAACGTTGATTCCGGATCCGCGGTATAGCAGAGAGGCAGGGTGTTGTTTTCGACCGTCGCTCCGTTCGGCTCGTAGGATTCCCCGAAGAGCACGAAGTCGCGGATTCCCTCCGTCCGAACGAGACTGTCGATGAGAGCCCGGAGTGCATCGGAGTTGTTCGCATCGTCGAACGGGTAGTAACCCGCCTCGTAGCTGTCCATCCAGTCGATCTCGTTGGCATAGTTCTCGAGCTCGGTCCCGAGGAAGCTCGGGCCGATCACCGCGACCTTCCGGTTCGATCGCCGAAGTCCTTCGGCTCCGGAAGGCCGATCGGGAGAGGAGATCCCGAGCCAAAGGAGCGGAAGGTTCCCTATCGCAAAACGACACGATTAGGTTTCCCGATCGGCTGATCGCATGTTTGTTGCATTCGCTTTCGTTTCACAACTAGCATCCACCTGCTTACATGTCAAGATGTGCCGGATGAAAAAACCAGCAGTGGGAAAAGGTCGCCGTGGCGAACGGATCGTGAGGCGGGTCGGAGGCTCCCTCGAAGCAAGATCGTTTGGGGAATCCACTGCGAACCGGCGACCGGGCTCCTTTCCATGCGAACGGAAGCAAAGGGTAGCCCGCGTAGGCGCGTGCCTCGGGAATCAGCTCCGCGGCACCTCCGCCGCGCGTTCCCGGATCTCGCGGAGCTTCTTGCGAAGGAGGTTCCTCTCGGCCATGCCGAGATGGTCGATGAAGAGCTTTCCGTTCAGGTGATCGATCTCGTGTTGCAGCACGCGGGCGTAGAGGCCTTCCGCGCGCTCCTTGGCCGTCTTCCCGTCCGTCGTTCGAAAGCGGATCGTGATCGCGTCGGGGCGCTCGACGTCGGCGCGCACGCCGGGGATCGAGAGGCAACCCTCCTCGAAGAGGGTCCTCTCCTTTGAGAGGGCGACGATCTCCGGGTTCACGAGGACCCGCGGCTCCTCCACGTCCTCACCGACCGCCTCCGCCTCGACCACGATGAGACGGATCGAGCGTCCGACCTGAGGCGCCGCGAGCCCGATCCCCTCCCCCGCGCGCATGCTCTCGATCATCTCCTCGGCGAACGCGCGGAGGTCCTCGTCGAAATGTTCCACCTCGCGGGCGTGCCCGCGAAGGATCGGATCGCCGTACAGACGAATCGGGTGGGGCATGGCTACGCGTCTCTCCTCATGTTCTCGATCGCCCTCTGGGCGCTCCCCCGGAATCGATCCCAGCCGGCCCGTCGAACGGGGCTCCCCTCGAAGAGCCGCTCGAACCGCTCGCGGCCGAGCGCGAGGGCCTTCGGAAGCGTGAGCGTCCGAATCTCCTCCCGCGGGCGGAAGTCCGCGCGGCTCGCGGCGCGCGCGAACCGGTTCCAGGGACACACCTCTTGGCAGATGTCGCACCCGAACACCCAGTCGCCGGACCGGCGCGCGAGATCGGGCGCGACCTCTCCCCGATGCTCGATCGTAAGATAGGAAATGCAGCGCGATCCGTCGACCACATAGGGGCGCGGGATCGCCCCGGTCGGGCACGCCTCGAGGCACGCGGTGCACGAGCCGCAGCGGTCGGCGGCCGGAGCGCCCGCGGGAAGATCCCGATCGATGAGAAACCCGCCGAGGAAGAACCAGGAACCGGCCCCCGGCAGGATGAGGTTCCCGTTCTTTCCGCGCCAGCCGATTCCGGCCCGCTCGGCGAAGAGCTTCTCGAGGACGGGCGCCGAGTCGACGAAGGGGCGGGCGCGAGCGCCGGGGAGAACCGCGGCCACCGTGCGGAGGAGCTTTCGAAGGAGCGGGCGAAGAACGTTGTGGTAGTCGCGCCCGGCGGCGTACATCGACACGCGCCCCCCTCCCGTCCACGAGCGGGAAGGATGGAAGTAGCCGACCGCCCCGATCCACACGGAGCGCGCGCCGGGTAGAACGAGAGCCGGGTCCTTGCGCGCGGCGGCGCTCCGGACCATCCAGCCCATCGTTCCGTGCATCCCCTCGCGGAGCCAGCGATCGAGCCGCTCTTTCTCGACGTCGGGAACGGCGGCGGGCGCGACCCCGAACGAAGCGAACCCGAGGCGCCTCGCCTCCTCGCCGATCGCGAGGAGCGCGTCCTCGGGGGTCATGGCCGGACGCACCCCGCGCTCACGCGGCCGCATCGCCGACGAGGGAGACGTTCCGCTCTCCCACCGTCGCCTTGAGCCGCGCGAGAAGGTCCTCGTCCGGATCGACTCGATAACGCCGCGAGCGCATCTCGACGAGGCCCGCGTCCGTGTCGACCACGATGCGGACCGGAACGTTCCCCGGGTGCGCGTCGAGGAGCTCGCGGATTTCCCGGAGAGCGTCCTCCCCGAACGCCTCGATCGGCGCGCGGATCTGAAGGAGCTTGGCGAAGCGCGACCGGCACTCACGAAGAAGGAGGATCTCGTCGACGGAGACTTTCGGCGCGTCGTCGCTCCTGGCGCTCACGATCCCGCGAAAGAGGAGCGGCTCCTCCGAGTCGAGCAGGGGCGCGAATCGTCTGTAGGCGCGCGCGAAGACGATCGCCTCGGCCGTTCCGGTGAGGTCCTCGACCTGCACGAACGCCATCGTCTCCCCCTTCTTGTCGAGGATCGTCCGCCGTCCGGTCACGATCCCGGCGAGAGCGACCCGCTCCCCGTCCCGCATCCGCCCCAGGTTCGCGGCGGAGGCGTTCGCAAGGCTCATCTCGTCCGCGTAGTCGGAGAGCGGATGGCCGGTCACGTAGAACCCGGTCACCGCCTTCTCCCGTTCGAGCGTCTCCCGCCGGCTCCAGGTCGCCGTCTCCGGAAGGGGCGGCTCGAGAAGAACACCCCCCGCCCCCCCCTCGAAGAGAAGGGTCTGGCCGCGGTTCCGATCGTTCTGGAGGCGGCCCCCCCGCTCGAGGGCCGCCTCGGCCGCCGCGTGGAGCGCCGCGCGGTTCGCCCCGACCGAGTCGAGAGCGCCCGCCTGGATGAGCGACTCGATCACCCTCTTGTTCACGAGCCGGAGATCGAGCTCCTCACAGAAATGGAAGAGGCTTCGGAAGGGACCGTTCGTCCCGCGCGCGGCGAGCATCGATTCGATCGCGGAGCGCCCGACGTTCTTCACCGCGCCGAGCCCGAAGCGGATTCCCTCCCCTTCACAGGAAAACTCGATCTGTGAACGGTTGATGTCCGGTGGAAGAAGCGGGATGCGGAGCCGCTGGAGCTCGCCGATCAGAACGACCACGCGGTCCGTGTCGCTCATCTCGCTCGTGAGCGAGGCGGCCAGGAACTCGCGCGGATGGTGAGCCTTCAAGTACGCGGTCTGGTACGAGAGGAGAGCGTACGCGGTCGAGTGCGACTTGTTGAAACCGTACTCGGCGAAGAACCCCATCAGGTCGAACATCTTCTCGGCGACCGCCCGGCGGAAGCCTTTCTCGACCGCCCGCTCGACGAAGCGGGTTCGGTTGTCGACCATCTCCGCCTTCTGCTTCTTCCCGATCGCGCGCCGAAGGATGTCCGCCTCGGCGAGCGTGAACCCGCCCATCACGTGGGCGATCTGCATCACCTGCTCTTGATAGAGGATCACGCCGTACGTCTCGGCGAGAATCGGATCGAGCGCGGGGTGGAGGTACTCGATCTTCTTCTTCCCGTGCTTCCGGTCGATGAAGTCGTCGACCATCCCGCTCCGCAAGGGGCCCGGGCGGAAGAGCGCGTTCACGGCGACGATATCCTCGAACGCGCTCGGCTGGAGGCGAACGAGAAGGTCGCGCATCCCCGACGACTCGAGCTGAAAGACGCCGGCCGTGTTCCCCGCCGAAAGGAGCCGGAACGTCTCCGGATCGTCAAGGGGAATCCGGGAGAGATCGATCGACTCGCCCCTTTCCTCTTCGATCAGGCGAACGGCGCCGTGGAGCACGGTGAGCGTTCGGAGCCCGAGAAAATCGATCTTGAGAAGCCCCGCCTTCTCGCACGCCTTCATGTCCCACTGCGTCGTCCGCTCGTCCGTCGATGTGCGATAGAGAGGAACGAAGTCGGTGAGGTCGCCCGGCGCAATCAGCACGCCGGCCGCGTGCGTCGAGGCGTGGCGCGAGGTTCCCTCGAGGTTCCGCGCGTGCCGGAGGAGATCCCGGTAGGCGGGGGTCGATTCGACGAGCGTGCGAAGGTCGGGCGATGTCTCGAGCGCCTTGTCGAGCGTCATGCCGATGTCTCCCGGAACGAGCTTCGCGATCCGGTCGACCTCCCCGTAGGGGATCCCGAGAACGCGCCCGACGTCCCGGATCGCCGCGCGCGCCGCCATCGTCCCGAATGTGATGATCTGCGCGACGCTCCGCTCCCCGTATTTCCGCGTGACGTAATCGATCACCTCGCCGCGCCGCTCGAAGCAGAAGTCGATGTCGATGTCGGGGAGGCTCACTCGTTCGGGGTTCAAGAAACGCTCGAAGAGGAGCGAGAAGCGGATCGGATCGAGATCGGTGATGCCGAGAAGATAGGAGACGATGCTCCCCGCCGCGGATCCGCGCCCCGGACCGACCGGGATGCCCCGCTCCTTCGCCGCCTGGATGAAGTCGCGCACGATGAGGAAGTACCCCGCGTAGCCGACCTTTCGGATCACGGAGAGCTCGAAGCGGACGCGATCCTTCACCGCCTCGCCGGCGTCCGGATAGCGGGCGGGGAGCGCTTCCCACGCGAGATGCTCGAGGTACGCGTCGAGATCCGCGTGGCCGGGCGGGACGGGGAACTCGGGGAGATGCGCGCCGCCGAGATCGAGCGTGAGGTCGGTCCGGTCCGCGACGACGAGCGTGTTCAGGAGCGCCTCGGGGATCTCGCGGAACGCCTCTTCCATCTCGGCCGCCGTGGCGAAGTGGTTCCTCTTCGTCTCGTATCGAAGGCGGTTCGGATCGTTCCGGTCCTTTCCGGTTCCGATGCAGAGGAGCAGATCGTGCGAATCGGCGTGATCGGGCGTGAGGTAGTGGCAGTCGTTCGTCGCGACGACCGGAAGATCCAGCCTTCGGGCGACGTCGAGAAGCCCGCGGACCGCCCGCGTCTCCGCCTCGAGGCCGTGATGTTGCAGCTCGATGAAGAGGTTCCCCTTCCCGAAGATATCGGAGAGAAGGCCCGCGCGCGCGGCGGCGGTCTCCGGATCGTCCGAGAGAACCGGCACGGCGACCGGTCCCTGCATGCAGGCGGTGAGCGCGATGAGCCCCTCGCTTCGCTCGGCGAGGATCTCCGGATCGATCCGCGGCCGGTAGTAGAAACCCTCGAGATACGCCGAGGACGAGAGCTTGATCAGGTTGAGAAAGCCGGTCCGGTTCTTCGCGAGAAGAACGAGGTGGTACGTGCGCTCCCCGCCGGAGCGCGCGCTCTTCTTGTCGTGGCGGCTTCCGAGGGTGAGGTACGTCTCGCATCCGATGATCGGCTTCACGCCGCGCCGCCGGGCCGCCTCGTAGAAATGAACCGCGCCGAACAGGTTGCCGTGGTCGGTGAGCGCGACGGCCGGCATCCCCTCCTCGGCCGCGCGGGCGGCGAGATCCTTTACTTTCAAAGCGCCGTCGAGGAGGCTGTAGTCGCTGTGGTTGTGCAGATGGACGAACGCCGCTCCCCGCCCCGTCATCGATCCGAATCCCCGGACACGTAAAAGGTCGACTCGCTCTTCTCGACGTTCCCCGCCCGGTCGGTCGCCTCGACCGCGAACCGGTGAGAGCCGATGCCGAGAGGGCTCTTGACGCCGTAGAAGATCAGCTCGCGCTCGGGATCGAACTCCGCGATCACGCGCCGCCCGTCGAGGAACATCTGCACCCCCTCGGCGTCGAACCCGGCCCCCACGTCGGACACCTTCGCCTGGAGGCGCGGCCTCGTCGTCCCGACCACCGATCCGGGCGCGGGACGGAGCCCGTACACGCTCGGGGGCTCTTGGTCGCGGATGAGCGCGAACCGGGAGAGCCGCGAGGTGGAGACGGAGAAGTCGGCGTCGCCGGAGCTCTCGCGGCGGCTCACGAAACGCCACCTGCCGTGCGCGTCCATCCGGTAGAGCCCGACCCCTTCCCCCTCGGTCCCGGCGGCGAACGGGCGGATCCGGATCGTCGCGTTTCCGCGAAGGAGGGCGCTCGCCGGCTCGAACCGGTAGGACGGGCTGATGTAGGAAAGCCCGCGCTCGAGAAGAGGCCCCTGCTCCTTCTCGACGCGGAAGTAGGTGTCCCGCACGAGAGCGGCGGACGGGAGGCGGATGGAGGCCATCCCCTCCTCGTCGCGGACCTCGCCGCCGAGAAGAGCCGGAACCCGAACCGCGCGGATCTTCGCGAGCGTCGACCACTCCGAGTCGCCGGTTCCCCGAAGCGCCACCGTCACCCAGGCCGGCTCCGACTCGAGATCGCGGAGCGGAACGACCCCTTCGTAGCGGGTCGCGTCCGTCTGCTCCATCACCAGACGGAGAGGCGAGCGGTTGTCGCGAAGCACCTTCGCGTCGATCTTGTAGGGATGCGCGCGCGTGATCTCGAGAACGACGAGCGCCGCGTCCGCGTGGTACTCGGTCCGGAGGGTCATCTCGGGTTCCGGAGTGGGAACCGCCTCGTAGTTGCGATAGAGAAAGAGCGGGCGGCGGTGCGCCCCCGAGAGCGTCGCTACGTCGACGCGGAAGAGAAGGGGCATCCGCTGCGAAAGAACGGGGAACCCCCGCGCGACCCACGCGTCCCTCTCGACCGCGTAGCGCGCGTTTCTCGACTCCCAGTGACGGCCCCCGTTCAGCGAGCGGGAGACGACGAAGTCCCCGATCTCGCCCGGAGAGCCCTCGAGGAAGACGGTGACCTCGTCGTCGTCCACCACCTGCGCGCGCCGGATCTCCGGGAGGGCGCCGACCACCGTTCCGAGCACCGCGCGCGAGACGTTCCCGTTCGCGTCCGTCGCCACCCCCTCGACGTAGTGAAGGCCCTCGGAGAGGACGATCCCCTCTCCGTACGCGCCGCGTCCCGAGCCGACGATCACGCCGGCGTGGCGCCTGTCGGTGAGGGTGAAGGGGAGAAGGTTCGTCGCCGCGGTGTAGAGACGGTGATACGTGCCCCCGCCTCTCTCGATCATTCCCTGATCGTACTCAATCCCGACCAACCCCGCCTTGTCGTAGGAGAAGCGATCGAAGCGCGAGCGATACGCGATCTCCTCGTCGACGTGGAGGTCGAGGCTGAAGACGCCGAAGCGCTGGTCGCACGCGGTCTGCCGGTCGTCGGCCATGATGAGGACGCCGACCGGGCCCTCGATGCGCACGGTCCGGTCGGTCCGAAAGCAGAGCTCGCTCGGCGACCATTCGAACGGAATCGTGAGCGGTCGAATCGATCCGTCCACGCGCGCGTCGCTCTCGAGCGGCGTGAGGATGACCGAGCGGATCGTCGGCGGGACGTCGTCCTGGATCGCGAACCCGTGGCGGAGCGGGTTCAAGGGGACGTCCTCGCCGTCGCGCAGCTCGAAATGGAGATGCGGAGAGCCCGCGCCGGTTTGCCCGCTGTAGCCGATCACCTCGCCCGCCGCCACCGGATAGGTTCCTCGCGGAAGAAGAAGATCGATCGTGTAGCTCCCCCGCCGGTTCTGTTCCTCCTCGACGAGGCGGAGAAGCCCCGGGGCGAAGTCGCTGAGATGCGCGTACACGGCGATCTTTCCGTCGGGGAGGAGAAGATAGGCGGTCTTCCCGTACCCGATCGGAGAGGCGCGGACCCGGTAGACCTCTCCGCTCGCGACGGCGCGAACCTTGAAACCCGTTTTACCTCCGGTGGAAAGATCGATCCCCGCGTGAAAATGGTCCTGGCGGTATTCGGCGAAGGAAGAAGTCAAACAGCTGCGATACGACAGCGGCCAAACGTACTCGGTCTTGCCCGAGGCGGTTCCGGCGCGCGCCCCTCCCGCGACGACAAGAAGCGCGACCGCGAGACCCAACCTTCTGTTCATGTTCGGACCCGACGAGTCCTTTGCGAGGCCCTCCGTCTCGGGAACCTGCGAAGCGCTTCCCCGCACACCACTTCGCCCGCGAGAACAGCTCCATGCGCAATCTATCACCGCGCTCGGGGGCTGTCAACAGGCGGCGAGAGGTGACCGAAGCCTTCCTCCCTCATTCAAGTGATTCAGGGACACAATACCGATTTCGGCCCGTATGCTACGCCGCCTGTCGCACCTCCGCCCACCATTGTCTGTTTCCGGCAGCGACAGGCGCTCGCTTGCTCAAAGATGCCGCGCGCGAATCGGTACCTGATACCCCTCTAAGTCGGTACCTGATACCCTATTTCCCCCGAGGGAGTCCCCGGAGCGCGAAGCGCGAAGGGGGAGCATTGAGCGGACAGCCGCCGACAGGGCCGAGCCGGGGCTCCCCGTCGCGAAGAGCGACGGGGTGGCGAGGAAGCTCCTTCGCGCATGCGGCGCGAAGGAGTGACCCGCCGTCCGAGGACATCACCACGGCGGGCGGCGATGGTGGGAACGGAGAGCGCCGGCGCCCGGACCGCTCCCCGGTTGCCGATCGCCGGGCGACATGCTATTCTCCCGGCGGTGAGAACCGTAATCCGAACCCGC
>VGIW01000118.1 GCA_016867715.1 Candidatus Eisenbacteria bacterium
CGCGAGGTCGCGGAGCGCGTGCCGAGAGGCCGACCTGGACGAGCCGCTCCCGGAATCGTAGTCTCGGCCCCCCCGGCGCGCTAGGACTTGTCGCTCGTAGCCGTCGCGACAAGGTCCAAGCGCGCCACGGGTCCCTGATGAGGAAGCGGCGACGGAAGAGAGGCTTCGTAGGCGTCTTCTCGCGCGACCGAGGCGGGCACCCGTCCCGGAGGGACGGGTCGCCGAGGAAGCTCCCGGAGCGCGGAAGCGCGAAGGGAGATCCGCGGCCGCAGTAGGAAACGTGTGCATGATCCAGGCTAGCTCGCTGGGGGACGGTTCACGATGCTCGCGAACCGCGGGCGCTCGCGAAGGGGACCCCAAAGAGGATCGAGGCGGAGAACAACCGGCGTAATCCGCGATGGGATCGAGACGAGCCGCTCGATCTCGTCGATCGCCTGATCGTAGGCGCCCACCTTCATGCAAACTTGCGCGTACTCCTCGACCCGGTAGGGTCCGCTCACCGCGTCCCTATCGACCGGAAGGAGATCGATGGCCGTCTTCCCCTCGCGAAGAGCCGCCTCCCGCTCCCCGAGCCCGGCGTAGGCGAGCGCGAGCAGACCGCGGAGGTACGAAGATCCGGGTTGTCTCCGAAGGCTTCGCTCGATGATCGTTCGCGCCGAGTCGGCCCGCGAACGCGACGTCACCGTCTCGTTCCTCAAGGCGCACATCTCGGCCTTATAGAGGAGGCAGTAGGCGGAGTCGGAGGCGGTGTCGACCCCCGGCGTGTCGAGGCGGAGCGATCCGCACACCCTCTCGAAAGGCCCCGGGATCACGCGGATGAGGAAGAGCGGTGTCGGGCCGAGGAACTCCGAGGCCGGGATGTGCGCGATCACGTCCTCGAGAACGCGCCCGGCCCGCTCCGTGCTCCCGTCCCATTCGAGATAGAGAAGCGCCTTGTCGATGTACGGGTAAACAATTTCCGGTTCAAGCGCGATCGCTCGATCGAGAGCGATCTCCGCGTCGGCGTGGCGGCCGATGCGGACCAAGCTCTGCCCGAGCGTGTGGTTCAGGGTCGGATCGCGCGGGGAGAGCTCGAGGGCCATCCGGAGATCGGCGACCGCCCCGTCCCAATCCCCCTGCCGGCGGCGGATCCATCCGATCGCGGAGATCGCCTCCACCTCGTTCGGCCGCCCTCTCTGGACCGTCTGAAAGTGCACGAGCGCCCGCGCGAAGTCGCGTCTTCCATAGTAATGAAGCTCGCCGAGAGCCATGTGCGTTTCCGGGAGGTCGGGCGCAAGCCGCTCGGCCTCTCCCGCGGCCTGCTCCGCTCCGGCGAGCTCCGCCTCGTGGCCGTAGTTCCACTTGATCCAGATCCGCGCGCGGGCGAGAGCCGCCCACGCGACCGCGAATCCGGAATCGATCGCCACCGCCTTTTCGAACAGCGCGATCGCGTTCCGGCTGTCCTCTTCCGTGAGCCGCCTGCGGTAGGCATCGCCCCCGCGGAGGTAGTACTCGTACGCCTCGAGGCTCTCCGTCGGCTTCGACTGCACGTTCCGCCGCTCCGGCTCGAGGAGGGCGATGTCGAGCTTTCGCGCCACGTGCTCGGCGATCTCCGACTGCACGCGGAAGACCTCCGTCATCTCGACGTCGTAGTGATCCGCCCAGATGCTCGTGTCGTCCGAGACCCGAATGAGGCTCGGGGTCACCCGAAGGGGGCTCTTCGGATCGGCGGGGCGCTCGCGCTGGATCGTCCCCTCGAGAACGTAGTCCGCCCCGAGCTCCTCGCCGATCGCGCGGACCGTCTTGTCGCTCCTCTTGTACTGCATCGCGCTCTGCCGGGAGAGAACGCCGAGGCCGTGGATCCCGGCGAGGCGCGCCGTGATCGCGTCCGTGATCCCGTCGGCGAAGTACTCGTCCTCGGCCGGCCCCCGGTTCTCGAGCGGGAGCACGACGAGCATCGGACGCTTCGGAGCGGCGGAGCGCATCGAGGGGAGGCGCACCGCGACGAGGCCGGCCGCGACCGCGAGAAGAACGGCGGCGGCGAGAAGAAGCGGAACGCGAACCCCCCTCCCTCCCCCCCGAGCTTCCGCGGCCGGACGTGCGGCGGTCCTATCCGCCGTGTCGGGCGAGCGGAGCGCGGCGGCGAGCTCCTCCGCGGAGGAAAACCGAAGACCGGGTTCCTTCTGGATGCAGCGCACCGCGATCAGGGCGACCTCGATCGGAACGTCCGGACGGGCCTCCTCGAGCGCCTGCGGATCTTCGTTGAGGATTGAATAAATGACGGCTTGCTCGTAGTCGCTCCGGAACGGCGCGCGGCCGGCGAGCATCTCGTAGAGCACGACCCCGAGCGACCAGATGTCGGTCCGCGCGTCGACCTCCTCGCCGCGCGCCTGCTCGGGAGACATGTAGGCGATCGTGCCGACCGTCGTGCCGACCTGGGTCAGGTTCGACGCGGCGCCGAGCTTCGCGAGCCCGAAGTCGAGGATCTTCGCCTGGCCGTCCTTCGTCAGGAAGATGTTTTCCGGTTTGATGTCGCGGTGGACGACGCCCCCCCCATGCGCCTTCGCGAGCCCCTCGGCGACCTGGCGGGCGATGCGGCTCGCCTCGTCGACCGGAAGCGACCCGCGCCGGATGCGGCTTCGAAGCGTCTCCCCCTCGTAGAGGGCCATGCAGATGAAGAGCTCGCCGGCGGCGGTCGTGTCGATCTCGTGGATCGTGCAGATCGAGGGATGGTCGAGCGCGGAGGCGGCCCGTGCCTCTTGCACGAAGCGGGTCTTCGCTTCCTCGTCGCGGGTGAGGGCCGGCGGGAGGAACTTGAGCGCGACGATCCGCCCGAGCTTGAGATCCTCGGCCTTGTAGACGACCCCCATCCCCCCCTCCCCGAGCCGATCGAGGATGCGGTAGTGGGAGACGGTCTGGCCGACCATGGGGAGCCCTCGTCCTTCCGCGAGCACGCGGAACGCGCCGGATCCGGAACCCGAACACCCGCCGCTGGCAACATGTATCCCGGCGTTCGCAAGAGGTCAAGACGATTGGAAAGCGGGACGGGATCCCTGAACGGTCAGGGATCGAACTCGCGCACGCGATCGAGACGGAAGCAGCGCGTGCCGCCGCGAAGAAGACAATGCGCCTCCATCATCAGGCAGCCTTGGACCGACACGACGCGAAGAGGCCTCACCGTGCGGCGCGATTTCTTTCCGAAACGGTCTTCGTAGAGGATGCGAACGGAAGTTCCGCGCGCCAGCGCGTCGGCGATCGGGGCGTGCTCCGTAGGGAGCTCCGGCTCCGGATCGAAGCCGAGCGCGCGGAGCGGAAGAGGCGCGCCCACGGCGTCGTACAGGCGGGGAAGGTCCCCCGCGTCCCGCACGCCGAGCGCGCGGATCGACCGGAGAAAGAGATCCGCCGACGCCGCTGCGTCCGGAAGGGCGCGATGCCCCCGCCCTCGCTCGATCGAGAACGCTCCGACCAAGGCGTCGAGCGAGTAGCTCGGAAGCCCGGGAAAAGCCGCGCGCGCGAGCCGGCAGGAATCGAACACGTGCAGAGAGGGCACGCAGGCCTCGGCCCGGTGGCACTCGCTGAGAAGGAAGGACGCGTCGAAGGGAGCGTTGTGCGCGACGAGCACCCCCCCTTCCAGAAAGCGAAGAAGATCGCCCGAGAGATCGGCGAACGCGGGCGCGTCCGCCACGTCGTCGTCCGAGATCCCGTGCAGGGCGGACACTTCCGGCGGGATCCGGCATCCCGGGTTCACGAGAGACTCGAACGCCTCTCCCGCTCCCTCGAACCCGAAGCGGACCGCACCAACCTCGACGATCCGATCGCACAGCGCGTGCAGCCCCGTGGTCTCGACATCGAAGGCCACGAAGGGGAGCGGTATCGGATACCTTTTCTCTACATTCGGCACCTCAGGCCCTTTCATCCGCCCACTCGGTATCCGATACCTCCCGCCCCATCCTCTTGTGCGGCAAATTGTTGGCTGCGCGGGATATTCCCCATCGATGGGAAAGGTATCAGGTACCGTATTGGCCCCGAGCGCCGGCTTCCCGCGAATGCCGAGATCCGTGTCGCCTCCGTCACGTGTCGATCGAATCCCGCGCGGATTGTACCGCGTGTCCCCTCGTAGGCCAAGCGTGCCCCGGTCAAGAATCCCCCGCCCCGTGTCGATACGTGGGGAGAGATGCCGGCGGCTTCTCCGCGGGGGCCGCCTCTCGCGGCGGAGGAAGACAAGATGACCCAGCACACGATCCTCGTGGTCGACGACGAGCCGGCGATCGTTGCCTCGCTCGCCTATTGCCTGCAGATGGAGGGGTTTCACGTCCTGACCGCATCGAGCGGCGAGGACGCCACGCGAAAGATCCTCGAGATCGTTCCCGACCTCATCATTTCGGACATCATGATGCCCGGAGTGGACGGCTACGAGCTCTGTCGGCGCATCCGCACGTACTACAAGACCCGCCGCGTCCCCTTCCTCTTCCTATCCGCCAAGACCGCGGCGGAGAGCAAGCTGAAGGGGATGAAGCTCGGCGGCGACGACTACATCGCGAAGCCGTTCGACCTCTCCGAGCTCGTCCTCAAGGTGCGCCGGATTCTCGCGCGGACGTACCCGGTCTCCGACCCGGTCGTCTAGGAGAGCGCAGTGGAGATCACGGTCCTCGGAAGGAACGAGCTCGCCGCGCTCTGGATCATCGCGCTTCTCCTTCCGCCCCTCGCCCATCTCGTCGCGTGCGGGCTCGCGAAACGCCTCGGCGCGCCGCGTGGATCCCACGCGCCGCGCATCCTTCTCCTCACAGCCGCCTCGGTCGGCACGCTTCTCTGGCTCACCGCGACGCGCTTCTCGTCCCTCCAAATCGTCGAGGGTTCGGTCGCGTTCCGCTATCCGCCTCCTCTCGCGCGGACTTGCGTCGTCCCCCTCGAGGGCGTGCGGGACGTGAAGCTCTTCGAGAGCGCCTTCCCCCAACGAAGCTACTTCGTCTCCGTCGCCCTCGCGACCGGCGAGGTGCACCGATCGATCGGGCTCACGGCGCGCCGGCTTGACCCGCTCTACTCGATCTTCCGCGCGTTCCGTCCGGAAGACGTTCCCCACATCGCCCTGCGATAGATGAACCCTCCCCGGATCCCATTGTCGAGTCGATCCGTCTTCCTTGGCGCGATAGATCGGGGCGGATCGGGAACATCGCACCCTCGGCTGCTCGCGTGAGCGGCGTGGAGAATCGCGTGCCGTCCACGCGCCCCACGGAAAGCCGCGACAAAGGTGACCTATACAGGATCGCGAGGAGCTCGCGAGAGCGGAGAACCTCCGACCCATTGACGCCTCGATCGATCTCAGCTAGCCTGAGATCAGGTTGCCCGAAGATCCGCCGATCGCGAACCCTCGCACGAGAACCAAGCCTGGGTGACGGCCATCGTCTCGAATTCGGGTTTGCGGCGCGGAGGGAGGCTTCCGATGCGCGCGCTCTTCCCCATCCTGCCCTGCGTGGTTGTCCTCTTCGGATTCAGCGGCGCCTTTGCCGATCCTTCGATCGTGGCCGATCTCGATTCCAACGCCACGAACGGACCGGACAGCCTGAAGGTGGAACCGGGCGACACCGTTCTTGAAAGCGCGGGATCGGACGTGGGAGCGCAGGGATCGCGAGAAGGAAGCGAGGTCCGATCCGTAGAGAGAGACGATCAAGAGGAGTGAGCGAGGACGGGGCACATGAGTGCGAATCGGAAGAACGCTCCGTGGACGGTCCTCCGGTCCCAACGGGGAGAAGGAGTTCGAATGGCGGTTGGGGTCGGCGTCGTTCTTGCGATCGTCGGTTGGTGCGCGGCGGTTTCCGCGGATCTGCCGGGGCGGTGGGAGATGAGCGGCGTGGTTCCTCACGCAGAGGATGCGGTGGGCCGGAACGTTTGCCCGATCGTCTATTACAACATCTGCTCGGGGTATCATTGGGCTTGGGGCTGGGGGGCGCCGACGGAGGAGGCAGGCGTGGTCTTTGATCTGCCTGCGAAATGCGACAAGGTTCCGGGAACGGAGTGTACGAACCTGGGCTTCTGGTGGTACTGGATCCAGACCCAGCCCGGTTACAACTACACGGTCACCTATCGGTTGTTTCGGACCGACAGCCAGTTCTGCAAGGCGGGTTCCGCGATCGGAACCCTGGCGAGGCAAGATCCCGTCGAGCGTTGGAACTACTATCCCGGCCTTGGCTCGACGGAGGACGATGTCGTGGTTCTCACGGCATCGCTCGACTGGGGAGGTCGCCCCTATCTCGTCACGGACAACAACCAGAAGAACCAGGAGAAGGGATGTGCGCCCGCCACCACGGTGGCGCGCTCCATGTATTACGGCGTCGCGTGGAATCCGTACTGTCCTCCTCAGACTTTTGCGGACCAACTTGGCCCCGTGAACCTTCTCATGGACCCGACGTTCTCCTGCGAGGAGACGTCGATCGAGCCGGCGTCTTGGGGTGCGATCAAGGCGCTCTTTCGGTAGCACGGCGCGAGTGCGTCGTCGCGCCGTGGTTGTTGTGGCCGCGGCCCTTCCGCCACCGGTCCATCCTTCCGCAGATCCGCCGACCGGAGGGGAGCCTTGCGGTTCCCTCGCCGGCAGGGCGAGAACTCGCTGGTTCGGCCTTACGAGATCGAGCCCGCTCGACCGGTCGCTCCTCGCGGCCTCCCAGAGACGGCAAGCATCCGGTGCAATAACCCTTGCCACGAAGAGCCCCGGCGTTAGAATAGACGGGAAGAGGACCGGAAGCACCGGCCCCAGGGTGAACCGCGATGGTCTCCAAGAAGAAACGCATCCTCATCGGCGCCGGGGTCCTCCTCGTCGCCGCGATTCTCGTCGTCGTCAACCTCCGCCGCGAGCGCGGCGGGCGCACAGCGGTTGAAATCGAAACCGTTCGCACCCGAAACATCAAGTCCGTGGTGACCGCCTCCGGCTCGATCAAGGCGAAGCGGATGGTCCAGGTCTCCGCGAGCCAGATGGGAACGGTGGTCGAGGTCGCGGTGCGGGAAGGGGACGAGGTGCGGGCGGGAGACACGCTTCTCCAGATTGACGCGGTGCCGCACCGGCAGGCGGTCGAGCGCCTTCTCGCGGCGGCCGCCTCCGCGCGCGCGGACGTCGAGCTCGCGCGCGCGACGCTCCGCCAGGCGGAGCTCGAGGAGACGCGCCTCCGCGACCTTCACGCGAACGATCTCGCCTCTCCCCAGGACCTTCTCCGCGCGGAGACGGAGCGCGAGGTCGCCGCGGCGCGCCTCGAGGCGGCTCGCGGCCTGCTCCGGCAGCAGGAAGCGGCCCTCGGGAACGCGGAGCACGACCTCGGGCTCACGACGATCCGCGCCCCGATGAGCGGCGTGGTGGTCGAGCTGAACGTCGAGAAGGGGGAAACGGCGATCGTCGGGACGATGAACAACCCGGGAACCGTGCTCCTTACGATCGCCGACCTCTCGGAGCTCGAGGCGGAGGTGGAGGTGGACGAGACGGACGTCGTCGAGATCCGCCTCGGCATGCCGGCCTTCGTCGCGATCGATTCGTACCCGAACGAACGCTTCCAGGGATCGGTCACTGAGATCGGAAACAGCGCGATCCGCTCCCTACAGGCGAGCGAGTCGGTCGACTTCAAGGTGGTCGTCACGCTCACGGATCCGGTCCCCGGAGCGAAGCCGGGCCTCTCCGCGACGGCGGACATCGTCGTGGCGGAGAGGGAGAACGCGCTCTCCGTTCCGATGCAGTCGCTCACGATCCGGCGGGTCGGCGGGGAGAACGACAAGAACAAAGATGAGGTTCTCGACGATGATCCGACCGTGCGCCTCCGCGAAGAGGAGAAGGAAGGCGTGTTCGTCGTGCGCAGCGGGCGCGCCCATTTCGTTCCGGCCGAAACCGGAATCGCGGGCGACCGCTTCTTCGAGGTCCTCTCCGGCCTCGCCGAAGGGGACACGGTCGTCTCCGGAGGCTTCGAGGCGATCCGCGATCTCGAGGACGAGGACCGCGTGCGCATCGCCGAGAAGAAAGACAACGAGAAGAAGAAGAAGAAGTGACCCTCGAGGGGATCCGGATCGCGCTCGCCGCGCTCCGCGAGAACAAGCTCCGCACCTTCCTGACGCTGCTCGGCAACATCGTGGGGACCATGGCGGTGATCGCCGTCGTCTCGCTCCTCGGGGGGATCGACACCTACGCGCGCGAGGAGATCGCCGCCGAGGGATCGAACGTGGTCACGGTGAGCCGCTTCGATTTCTTCGATCTCCTCACCGATTTCGACGCGTTTCTTCAGGCGGTCCGCCGGAACCCGGCGCTCGACCTCGAGGACTACGAATACCTTTCGGAGCGGGTCGAGACGTCGATCGCGCGCGATGCGATCGTCGACCGGCGAGTCTCCGTCCGCGCCGGGGATCGCGCCGTCCGAAACGTGAACCTTCAAGGAAGAACCGAGTCGTTCGCGTCGA
>VGIW01000119.1 GCA_016867715.1 Candidatus Eisenbacteria bacterium
ACTCGGCGTCCGATTGCCAGTGGAGAACCGCGGTCCCGTTCGGCTCGATCCGATAGAGAAGCGCTTTCTTCGTCTGCTGGCGCCCTCCTTCGTTCGTCCCCGGCTCCTCGCTCCCCGAGCATCCGGCCCAGATCCTCCCTTTCTCGTCGAGATGGAGCGCGCCCACTTCGGTGCGCGGAGAATCGAAGAGAACGCGCGCGTTCCCCTTCTTGTCGACCGACAGAAGAAGACCCGCCCCCTCCCCGCCGAGCAGAAATCGATCGTCCTTCCGGTCGTAGAGGATGCAGAGCACGTTCGTTTCCGGGGAATCATAGAAGAGCTCCGCGTTCCCCGAGGGGTCGATTCGAAAGACCTTCCCCTGCTCTCCGGTGGCGGCGTACAGGTTTCCCTTGTCGTCGAACGCGAGATCCCACACGTAGCGCTCCGGACTGTCGAAGAACGTGCGCGCGTTTCCGTCCCAGTCGACGATGTAGACGATCCCGTCCGGAGAAGTTCCCGCGTAAAGGTTTCCTTTCGCGTCGAGCGCGAGCGAGAGGATGTCGAGCTCGAGCGAATCGAAGAGAAGGACGCTCTTGCCGGTTCGTTCCAACTTGAAGATTTTTCCCTGGTCCCCCGTGCCGGCGTAGAGGCCGCCCCGTCCGTCCGGGAGAAGCGACCAGATGTAGTACGCGGAGATCGTGCCCGCCGGCTCGAAGCGCGGGGCGAGCTCGAGGGACCCGAGCGGTCCGATCGTGAGATCCGTCGGCGTCCCCTCCGCGGCGCTCTCGCGGCCGGACATGTCCCAGCGGGCGGTCCTCACCGCCCCTGGCTCGCCGGCGAAAAGGAGAACTCCGACCCCGGCGAGGACGAGAAGCTTCGTCTTGTTCATCGTTCGACTCCCTGTTCGAGAGAGCGGCGGCCTCACGGCGCCGCGCGATCCACGACGATCGGAAGGGAGCGGCATCCGGAGACGAACGCATCGAGCCGAATCGTCTCCGAGGCGAGCACGCTCCCCTTCACGTAGTTGCCGTCGTCCGCGTGGAGGTCTGTGCCGAGAACGGCGAGCCTCGAGGCGGGAAGTCCCGGCATCTCGCGGCCGTCGATCGTCACGCCTTTCGCCTCGCCGAAGAGCTGCACGAACACGCTCTCGTTCGTCCGCATCTCGCGGAGGATCCGGACGAGCCCGTTGATGTCCTTCGTGGCGAACCGGTTCGGCGCGCGCTTCGAGTCCCACTCCTCCGAGAAGGCGGCATCGCACGCGCGAAGGATGAGCTTCCCGTCCGGGAGATCGGCGGGGAGCGGGATCTCGAAGCGGCGCGTCTCGGTTTCGTCCTGATAGTAGCGGAGCGTGACCGCGCCGCGCACGGTCTCTCCGGGACGAAGCCGGCCCTTCTCGATGTCGAGCCGCTCGATCCGCGCCGAGCGGCGCCCGTCCTCCACGGTCACTTCGGCGCGCACGCGGTTCACCCTCGGCCGCGCGAGGTTATTGCTCGCGAGAACGCGAAGCGGGATGAGGATGTCGTCCTCCATCTCGTCGAGAACCGAGGCGGACGAGTAGACGTTCTCCCTCTCGAGATCGTCCGCCCCCTCCAGATCGACGAAGAGACGCATGCGGACCGTGTGCTCGCCGACCGCGCGCTCCCTGTGCACGACGGAGTTGCGGACCGCCCACGAGACGAGAAGCGGCGTGAGCCGTTTGTCGTCCATCGCGTCGTAGCGGTACTCGTGCCGGCCGAAACCGGGGGACGTGACGATCACCTCGATCGGAATCGTCGGCGGCTCGACCCCGAGGCGCCCCGCCACCCCCGCGCGCCGATCCTCGAGGAGCGCGCCGACCGTCTCCAGGGGGGAGCCGAGCTTGAACGAGACGGCGAGGCTCGGGATCCGCGTGTGAACCTCCGCCGAGACGAGCGGGAGGTTCACGCTCCCCGCGTGGAAGAGAGGATGGCCGAAGGCGAGCACGCGGTCGTCTTCCACCCACGTGATCGTGCCGACGCCGGTGAGCGAGGCGTCCCCTCCGAGGAGGCGCACGCCGACCGCCGCGCCGGGGAGCGGCTTCCAATCATCCCGCGCGGCCGATGTCTCCCCGCTCCCTCCGGCGGTCGGGATCATGCCGAACGGACGGAAGAAGTCGCCGATCTCGTCGGCGAGCGCCGAACCGAACCCGGAGACGAGAAGCGGTGTCGCGATCGGCTCAGGCCCCTGAAAAGGGGAAGTCGATCGGCTCCCCCCGGGCGGCTCCGGAACCCCGCCGCCCACGCCGGCCCCCGCCTGATCGAGAACCTCGAACATCTCCTCGATCGGCGTGATCCCCCCGATCGGTTCCTTGGCGAAGGGGTACGCGAACGCCACCGCCCCGGCGAGACGTCCGTTCAAGAAGACCGGGGAGCCGCTCATCCCCTGGGCGACCCCGGCTTCCTCGATCCCGAGCCCCGAAAGACGGGCGAGGATGACGCTCCCGCTCCCCCCGCGCCCCCTCATCACGTCGATCACCTCGACCTCGAACGTGTCGATCCGGACCCCCTCGAGGACCGTGAGCCCGAATCCGCGCTGGCCGCGCTCGACCGCGTCGAGCGGAAGTATGGTTCCCGGCTCGAGGGCGCCTGCCGCCGCCGCGCGGAGGAAGAGCGCGAGCAGCAGAAGAAGAAGTGAAGAACCGAATCGGATCCTCATGCTTGTGTCCTCGGACGAAGGGAGCCCGAGAGGAGGTTCTCGCCCCACTCCGTCGAAAATCGTTTCCGGTCCCCGCTACCGGATGCCCGGTGGATCGAAGACGCCGTTCCCGTCGAAATCGACCCAGATCGGGTTCGTGATCGCCACGGGGAGAATACGCTCTCCGCGCTTTCCGCGATAGATCGGATCGAGAGGGCGTGTCCCGGAGGCGACCGCCACGAGCCACGTGTCCCGGTGGATCGGGAGGCTCTCGCGGAGGTCGACGACGAGCGATCCCTCCCGCAGGCCCGCTTTTCGATCGAGCAAGACCGATCCGTTCGCGAGGATTCGGACGGTCTCCACGTCGACCCACGGAGCCGCCTCCACCCGCAGCGCGATCTCCACGAGCCCGTCGCCGTCGTGGAGGAGATCGCCGGAGCGCCCCGTCCCGTTCACCCGGAACCGAAGGATCGGCCCGGTCGTCAGAAAAAACCGCCCGGCGCGGAGCGCTTCGATGAGACCCGAACGGTTCGTCTCGAAACCTTCTCGGTCGACGCGGTTGTGCGGAACGCCCACACCGCCCTCTCCCGTCCCGCGGGCGCCCGAATTCCCCGCGGCGAGCACGCGCCGCCCCTGGTTCAGGAGATGGAACCAGTCGTTCAAGACAAGCCCGCCCTCCTCGATCCCCTGTGCGTCCGCCACCTCGACGAGGTCGAACCCCGGATCGAACTCGATGTTGGCCGAGAGTCCGGTCACCGGATCGAGCCGCGTGTTCGCGAAGTACCCGGTCGATTCGCGGCGCGGCGCATGGACTTGAATGAGGGGAAGGCTCGGTCCGGCGCGGAGAAGCGAGAAGAGAAACCCGGGGGCCTTCCCCTCCGCTCCGTAGCCCCCTCGCGGGGCGAGTTCTTCCTCCGCCGTCAGGGGGAACGCGCCGAAGCGGCCGATCCCGTCCAGGACGATCTCCTCGCCGGGAATGAGGAGGATCTTCCCCCCCGCGAGATCGGAGCCCGGGACGAAGACCCGACCGTTGTCGGAGAAGACGAGCGCGTCGAGGCCCTCCGCGAGAGCGGCGGCGGCGAGCTCTTCCGCCGCGGCGGACGCCTCCGGGCCGGCGGCCGTGTGAACGCGAAGATCGACCGCCGCGAGATCTCCCGGATCGACGGCGCGGGCCAGCCGGAAGGCCGCGTCCGCGATCTCGCCCGGCCGAAGCTTTATGTGTCGTTCATCGATGGAATACAGGATGCCGTGAGAAGCGTAGAGCGTGTACTCGCCCGGCGGAACGCGGACCGTCCCCTGCCCATCCGCCGCGGCCACCGTCCCCGGGATCGGAAGCCTTCCCGGAGCGCGCGCGAGCGCCCGGCCGGTACGGTCCCGGATCGTCAGGCGGCCCGGGAGAAGCGTTCCCTTCTCGCTCTCGATGCGAAAGCGGATCGTCGCCGGCTCCTCGGCCTCGAGATCGATCGTCTCGGACTCGCCGGGGCCGGCTTTGGCGCGCTTCGATGCCCCCTCGCCGCCGCCGGCCGCCGAGGCGACCACCGTGTAGGAACCGGGCGGAAGCTCCGCGCGGAAGACTCCGTCCGGCCCCGTGGAGGCGGCTGCGCGGAGGCCCGACTCGTCCCGAAACTCGACGGTCGCTCCGGAGAGAGGGCGCCCGGAATCTTCGCTTCTCACGGTGCCGGAGAACCGCGCCGGCGCTTCCTCTCCCTCGATCCGCTCGCCGGACGCTCCCGGCCCGGCGCCGGTCACGTGGAATCGGCGCTCGAACACGAGGCGGCGTCCGTCCGGGCTTTCCGGATCCAACCGCACGCGCACGACTCCCTCCGAGGGCGCCCGCACCTCGAGGCACGCCCGGCTCGACCATCCGTACGCGACATCGTCGCCCGCGAAGGAGACCGCACCCGCCCGAAAGACCGTGTCGCCCCCCGCCGGCTCTCCTTCGAGAAGAAAGCCGGGGCCGTAGAGAAAGACCTCCGTCCTCCCGATCGCGATCCGGTCGATCGCCGTGAGACCACCGGTCCCCCCTCGCGGCATCCAGTAGTAAACCGTTCGTACCTGAACGAATGAATCTCCCGGGGCAAGGAGGTACTCGGTGTCGACGCGAATCCCGTCCGCGCGGCTGTCCTGCCCGAGGAAGCGGACCCCGCCGCGGGATCGGCTCCCGGACGGGTGGATGATCTCCATGCTCGTGTGCCGCGGTTTCCGAATCCCGATCGAATCCGCGAGGACGAAGGAAGCCTGGCCCCAAGAGTCGCGCCCGTCGATCGGGGCGGCGTCGATGATCCAGCCGCCGCTCGCCGCGTCGCCGAGCGCGTGCTCGGGCGCGCTCACGACCACGCGGATCCTCTCGTTCTCGAGGAGGACGTCTCCCGCCTTCCCCGTGGATGCGAGGCCGGGGATCCCGTCCGAACGGCTGTCGAGAAGGCCGACGCGCACCGAAGCCGCCGAGGCGCCGGCGAGGAGGAGAAGGGCCAGAACGGGCCCCGCGCGCGCGATCCCCGTGCGGGGAACGCGAGGGGAACCGAAGACGGCGTTCAGTCGTTCCTCCCGCGGAGGAGAAGAAGCCGCGCGAGCTGAAGGAGCGCCATCGTGGTCGCCGCGACATACGTCAGCGCGGCGGCGTCGAGGACCTTCTTGGCGCCGGTGAGCTCGCCGACCGAGAGAAGCCTCCCGTCGCGAAGCTGGGCGAGCGCGCGGCGGCTCGCGTTGAACTCGACGGGGAGCGTGACGACCGAGAAGAGAACGGCCGCGGCGAAGAAGAGAATCCCTAGATCGATGAGCGGCCGAATCTGCGCGAGCAAACCGATGAGAAAGAGCGGGAAGGCGAGGGACGAACCGATGTTCGCGACCGGAAAGATCGCGTGGCGGAACTGGAGCGGCATGTAGCCTGTCCCGTGCTGGATCGCGTGCCCCGCCTCATGCGCGGCGATGCTCACCGCCGCGATCGAATCGGAACCGTAGTTCCCCTCCGAGAGACGGACCGTGCGCGCCTTCGGGTCGTAGTGGTCGGTCAGCGCGCCGGGAACCGCCTCGACGCGCACCGAGCCGAGGCTGTTGCTTCGGAGGATCGACGCGGCGATCTCGGCGCCGCTCCTCCCGGCGCTCGTGCGCACCCGGCTGAACTCCGAGTACGCGGAGCGGACCTTCCACTGGGCCCATCCCGCGAGCGCCAGCGCGGGAATGAGCAGCGCAAACGTTGGATCGAAGAACGGGAACATCAGTCCTCACCTCCGGTCGACCGACAAGCACCCGATCGCGGTCATCGTGTCTCCCACACGCCGGAACCCCTCGCGGTTCCGAAGACGCGGAACGTGCCTCCGCACGGGGTCCGGCGCTCTTCCACGCGTACTCACTAGATACCAGCATGGGGAGAAAAAGGCAAGCGATCCGCCGGCTCACCGGGCGAATCGCTCGCAGAGGGAAGGGGAGATCGATCAGACCTTCGTCTTCTGGGGCTCCGGCTCCGGATTCCTCTGGCGTTCCGTCCGGAAACCCTCCTGGAAAAGCTCGTCGAGGCGATCCTTGGAGAACCTCCACTGGCCCCCGATCTTCAGACCGGGCACCTTCTTTTCCTTCGCCAGCTTATAGAGCGTCGCCCGGGTGATGCGCAAGTACTTCGCTGCTGCGGCAACGTCGAGAATCTCCTTAGCCATTCGAGCACACCTCTTCCGAAGAAACGGTTGTTCTCTCGCAAGCGATCGTTCTTGCTCCCCGTATCGGCGAACAAAACGCGCTTCTTGAGTTCTTTCTTCGCGAAGAGGCCGCGGCGGCGGGCGTTCGGGGACACCCGCCCAACCCGCTGGAATGCAATGTGTTACGATGATCGTCCCGCGGGCGCTAGACGCGGAGCCGCCCCCCGCGCCCGCGCGAGACAACCGGCGGGGAGTTCGTGCTTAGAAGTGGTAGCGGAGCCCGGCTCGGAAGAGAAATCCGGAGAAGTCGACGACGATCGGCTCCTCGCCCCGATCCCATCCGTACTCAAGACCGGCCGCCATGGCGACGATGGGGACCATCCCCTCGGGGAACCAAGGACCCCAGACCGTGGCGATCTCCCCCTCGTTGATCAGGAGAGGCGAGCTCCTGATCTCCTCGACGTCCGTGTACTTGAGGCTTCCCTTCTCGAGCCAGCGGTAGCCGGCCCGGAGGCTCACGGATAGGAAGGGTGTGAAGTATTCCTCCGCGCCGATCGAGAGATCGAACGTGTTCGCGCTTCCCGTGGCTTCATAGAGGTAGAAGTCCCCGATCCCCTGAAGCACCGGATCGGGCGAGAAGATCTCCACCGAGTGCTTCGCCCAGGCTCTCCCGAAACCGGCTGCGATGTAGATCTCGCGCTTCTCGACCCCGCGGACGTAAAGCCCGGGAAGCGTGAGCGCGCTCGGGAGGTAGTAGAGCGCCCGACCCGAGAGGTACCAGGCCTCGTCCGCGATCGAGGCGCCGAAACCGTACTCCGAGAACCGGGTGGCGCTCCCCGTTCTCCCTCCGTCCAGCTCGAGGCCGAACCGCCCGCCCAAACCCGGCAGGGTGACCGACGAAGGAAGCTTGAGGCGTCCGCCGCCGTAGATGTCGAGCACCGGGCGCATGTCCTCGAAGGAGTCCTTGCTCCATCGAATATCGATCCCCACCGCCTCCTCGAACGCGTCGGCGAGGTTGTCGAACGCCTCCTTGATCGTGACGATGTTCCGCGCCTGGGCTTCGGTCGTTCGAAGTCCTTGCCCGGACGTCCCGAGGCCGAACGTCACCGACCAGAGCTTTTCCTTCTCCGCGATGATCGCACCGAGGTCGAGATCGATGAGATCCGGGTCGAAGAGGTCATCGGGCGCCGGCGGCTGACGGAGACCCTCCGCCTGCGCGACGGAGACCGCGGCGAGAACGGCCACAGCGAGGAGCACGATGCGCATGACGAACACCCCCTTCTGGACGCCCGACTATACTTCAGGCGAGCGCGCCGTGTCAATCGGAGGGCGTCGCCGACACCGAAAAGAACGGGGGGCCCGGCCCGGCCCCCCGTCTTTTCCGATCGTCTCGACGTTCTAGCGAACCTTCACCTCGATCTGCCGGGGAATCGCCTCCTCCGCCTTCGGCACGCGAATCGTGAGCACCCCGTTCTCGTACGCGCTCTCGATCTTGGAGGCGTCGGTCCCCTTCGGGAGGTAGAACACCCTCTCGAAGGTTCCGTAGAACCGCTCGCTCCGACGGCGGCCCTCCGCCTCCTGGTCGCGCGACAGGCTCCGCTCTCCCTTGATCTCGAGGCTGTTCTCCAGAACGGTGATCCGAATGTCGTCCTTCTTCACGCCCGGGAGGTCCATCTCGATCCGGTACGCATCCTTCTCCTCGAGGACGTCCGCGCGGGGCATCCAGAGGTCGGGCGCGTCCGTGTCCGACGAGCGGGGAGTCTGGAAGAAGCTATCGAAGATCCGATCCATCCAGAGTCCATTCCGTGCCAGCGGGTTCCATCTGACCAGCGTCATCGTTCGTATCTCCTTTCTCTCTCTTGATCCAATCGGAGGCACGCCTCCGGTTCACCTTCCGGCCTCTTCACCAATCAAGCCGCGTGCCCAATCGACCATGAAGCGACCAAGGTGACTAACGAATTGTTTTAGAAACGATTGCGCGGGTCGTGGCACGCGCGCCCCCAGGACCAATCGGAGCAATGCCG
>VGIW01000120.1 GCA_016867715.1 Candidatus Eisenbacteria bacterium
CGCGCGTGGCTCGGTTGTCGGACGGCGGGTCCTGTTACTTGATGATATTGAGGTCTTAAGTGTTCTTGCTCGCTCGGATCGTCACTTCTTCTTCTCGGCGAGGGCGACCCCGGCCAGGATGAGCGCGCCCCCCGCTCCCGAAATCCATCCGAACGTTTCGTGGAGATAGGGGATCGCGAGAACCATTGTCGCGACCGGCATGACGTAAAGGAAGAACCCCGACCGGGAGGCCCCGATCCGCGCGACCCCTTCCTGCCAGAACCAAAACGCGAGAAACGTGCAGAGGAACGCGAGGAAGAGCGCGGCGAGGATCCCTTCCAGAGGGAGGGAGAGAAGGGCGCCGCTTCTCGACGTGAAGATCATCACGGTAAGCGCGGCGAGCCCGCACGCCGCGAGAAGGAGAGTCGTGACGCCGAGCGGGGGATGGCGCCTCGACAGGTCGCGCGTCGCCACGGTGAACCCCGCCCACGTGAACGTGGAAGCGAGAACGAGCCAGTCTCCCCTGTGGGAAAGCCAGCGGAGCCCGGAGAGATTCCCGCGAGAGACGAGAAGCATAATTCCGGCCGTCGCGACCGCCATGCCGGCCACCTGCGCGCGCCCGATCCGCTCTCCGAGAAAGATGCGCGCGAGGATCGCGATCGAGATCGGCGCGACCGCGATCAGCCATCCGGATTGGGTCGCGGTCGTGTCGCGAAGCCCGTGGAACTGGATCAAGAAATGGAGGAAGAGAATCCCCGCCCCGCCGAGGAGGACGCGCCCGTCGCGCGGCGTGAGGCGGGGGCAGAGGCCGCGGAGAAGAACGAGCGCGAGCATCGGCGGAACGGCGAGAATGAGCCGGACCCCGATGATATCGATCACCGAAAGATATCGGAGGAGCACCTTCGTCGCGACGAACGACCAAGACCAGAGAACCGCCGCGACGAGCGGCAGAAGATAGACAGCCCGCATCGGATTCCTCTCCCGCGGAACGACCACGAGGAGAAAGAGTAATGCAAGAACGCCCGCCGTGCCGGGGAAAGTGCGGGGCAGGAAATCCCTATCCCGGGAATGCTCATCCCAGTGCCGCGGATCTCGGCCGATGGAGAGAACGCGCGCGAAGCGGGCTATGGACACAGCGGGAAGAAGACCGGAACGAGCGAGATCAGCGCCGCGAGATAGAGGATCGTGAGCGGCGTCCCGACGCGAAGATAGTCGGACATCCGATATCCGCCCGCGCCCATGACGAGCAGGTTTGCCTTGTGGCTGAACGGCGTCATGAACGCGGCCGACGCGGCGAGGCCGACGCCCATCATGAGCGGGATCGGGGAGATGCCGAGCGGTTCGGCGATTCGAACGACCACGGGCGCGAGAAGAACGACCGCGGGCGCGCCGTCGAGGCACTGGCTGAGGAGGCTCGAGAGGAGGCAAAGCGCGGCGAGAACCGCGATCGGTCCCGCCGTTCCCGCCCAGCCGACGACCGATTGCGAGAGGAGGAGCGCGGCTCCGGTCCGTTCCATCGCGATGCCGACCGGAAGGATCGCCGCCACGAGAAAAACGACGCGCCATTCGATCGATCGATACGCTTCCTCCATCGTGATCGCGCCCGTGAGAACGACGAAGACGGCCGCCGCGAGCGAAGCCACGTGAATCGGCTGGAAGCCGGTCACCACCATCGCGACGAGAAGGAGAAGGCCGCCGAGAGCGAATGGAGCTTTGCGCGTGCGGCGCGGTTCCTGCGCGGCGAGGGAGAGGGTGACGAAGTCCGGATCGGTCCCGAGGAGCCGGATTCTGCTCCACGGTCCCTGGATGAGCAGCGCGTCGCCGAAGCGGAGCGGCAGGTTCGCGAGGTTCGTGTGGATCGGGTTTCCCTCGCGCCACACGGCGAGCACCTGAAGACCGTGCTTCTCGCGGAACTGCATCTCGGCGAGGGTCCGCCCCGCGGCGCGCGAGCGCGGCGCGACCGAAACCTCGACGACCCCCACGTCCTCCGATTCGATCCCGGCGGCTTCCGCGTCTTCTTCGAGCTCAACCTCGCCGAGCGCGAGGAGGCTCCGGATCCGATCCGGCTCCCCCGCGACGAGGAACTCGTCCCCCGCGAGGATCGTCTCCTCGGGGCGGGCGGGAAGGAAGACGTCCTCTCCGCGGCAGATCCCGGCGACGGTGAGCCCCACGAGCTCCCCGATGCGGCTCTTTCCGATGGTTGTCCCGACGAGCGCCGAAGCGGGCGGCACGCGGAGCAGGAAGAGACGATCCTTCATCTCCTCGAAGAGCGAGTCTCCGACCTCGGCGACCTCCAACCCCTTTTGCTGCGCGAGAAGCTCGAGCTCGGACTCTGTTCCGAGCACGAGCACTTCGTCCCCCTCGCGGAGCGTCTCGGCCGGGAGGTCGCGGTCGAGGATCGCTCCTCCGCGGCGGATCCCCACGGCGATCGCTCCGTAGTTCTCGCGGAACTTGATCCCGCGAAGCGTGCGCCCGGCGAGAGGGGAGCCCGGAAGGATGCGCGCGGCGATGCACGACACCCGGCCGATCGCTCTCGCGAGATCCCCGGGCCGCGCCTCGCCGATCGTCACTCCTTGAAGTCGAAAGAGTTCTCGCAAGTCCTCGTAGCGTCCCTTGACGAGGAGCACATCCCCGCCGAGAAGGAGCGTTCTCGCTTCGGGAGCGAGCTCCTTTCGGCCGCCCCGTAGGATCCCGACGACCTGCACGCCGAGCGCGGTTCCGAGCTTCGTTTCGCCAAGCGTGAGCCCGTCGAGGCGCGAACCGAACGGAATCCGAATCGAGAAGAGGGTCTCGTGCAGCCGATAGACGCGAGCGAGATCCCCCGTCCGTGCGACCGAGTCCGCGATCGCTCGCACGGGGAGGAATCGTCTTCCCACGATGACGAGATAGATCACGCCGACGGCGAGGAGAACTGCTCCGATCGGCGTGAAATCGAAGAGGGCGAAGGGGGCGTAGCCTCGCTCCCGCAGCATGTCCGATGCGAGGATGTTGGGCGGCGTGCCGACCAGGGTCAGTGTGCCGCCGAAGAGCGTCGCGAAGGAAAGGGGCATGAAGAGGCGCGAGGGGGAGATGCCGGACCTGCGGGCGAGACTCGCGGTGGCCGGCATGCAGACGGCGGCCGCTGCGATGTTGTTCATAAAGGCCGAAAGCGCCGCCGCGAAGAGCATGATGGCGACGAGAAGAAGAACTTCCCGGCTCCCGATCCATCGGTGAAGACGCCCTCCGACGAGATCCGCGAAGCCGGTGTGAACCAGGGCGGCGCTCACGAAAAAGACGCAAAGAAGCGTGACCACCGCCGGCGACGAAAAACCGGAGAACGCCTCGGAGGGGGAGACGTATCCCGCGAGCGTGATGACGACGAGACCGAGGAACGCGGTGAGGTCCACCGGCAGCTTCTCGGTGAAGAAGAGATACGCCATCGCCGCGAGAACGGCGAAGAAGATTCCGATTTCGATCGTCACGGTTTCGGATTGTAGCGCCGGATTCCGGGGACACCCTACTGATTTCGCTGCGCCCGTGATCGGGGGCGAGTCGTGCCCCGAAGAGGGGAATCGATAGGGTGTCCCCGAGCTCGTGCTACCGAACGAGGATCAGCTTCACCGTCCGCGCGCCGTCTCTCGTCTCGATCCGCGAGAAGTACGCGCCCGAAGGGAGCGGCGCGCCGCCATCGTCGGTGCCGTCCCACTCGATCGTTGTGATCCCCGCGGGAATCTCGCGCGCGAGGAGCGTCCTCACGGCGCGCCCGCGCGCATCGTAAACGAGAAGCCGTGCCGCGGCCTTTTCCGGCAGAGAGACAACGATCGTCGTCGACGGGTTGAACGGGTTCGGGCGGGCGGCGAGATCGATCCGGGACGAGAGGGGAACTCCGGATTCCCCGCGCGCGACGGATGTGATCGCGCACTCTTGGAGGAAGGTCACGCGTCCGTCCGACGCGAGCAGGTCTTGGAACTGGATCCACGAAGAGGCATTTCCCTTGAGGTGGAAATCGAGCCAGAGCGAGAGATACTCGATCGTGATCCCGTGCTGTACGGCCCTCGTGATCGTCGGGCTCGGGCAGCCGGTCTCTCCGAGGCTGCACGTGAAGTTGTACGCGGCGAACTGGCAGTGGCTCGCTCCCGTGATGTTCACGTACGTCTTGCAGCCGGAGGCGAGGGCGTCGTACATCGGGATCTGATGCTGCGAGGGGGGCGTCACGCAGTCGCGCGATCCGGCGAGGAGAAGCGACGGGACCGTGATCGAGCCGGCGGCGGCGATCGCCGAGGGATTCGTTTCGGCGGCCGCGAAGTTGGCGAGCGCCGTGATCGTGGGGTCCTCGGCCGCGGCGAGAAAGCTCGCTCCTCCTCCCATCGAGTGGCCCATCACGGCGGCCGCGTCGGAGACGCGCTCGTAGAAGAGCGAGCCGGAGTTCGCCCCTTCCGCACGGAGCTTGGCGACGAGAAACGCGAGGTCCTTTCCGAACTCCCCGTGGCTCGGCGTGAGGCTGCCCTCGGTGCGCGGGAGCGCGACGATGAAGCCGTCCGGCACGAGGCCGTTCCAAACGAACGAGTAGATGTCGTACGGAAGAAGAAAGCCGTGCCCGAACGTCACGACCGGGAAGAGACCCTCCGCGACCGGGACGTTCTCGCCCGCGGTGAGCGCCGGATAGTAGATTTCAGTCGGGATGCTCCTGTTTCCGCGAGCCGGATCCTGATAGGTGACGCTCGTGTGCCCGACCGCGAAGGCCTCCGCCTCGCCGGCTCGGAGGCCGACGGCAACAATCGCGGACAAGAGGAAAAGGGCAAGGATGATTCGGGATCGCCCGGCGCGTGGACGATTCGTCTTGTCCATGGCGGAGGATTTCCTCCTGCTTGTTCCGAATTCTTCAAGGGAGAGAGAATTTCATGGTGAATTCTAACACAAATCGACGGATCGCGCCGCATCGAAACGCGGGCGCTCGGCGGTCAGCCGCGCGCCGGCGAGCGCTCGGAATCGAGGGTCCTTGGAAGGAAGCGCCCGCGTCCCTCGCGGCCGACCACGCGGTAGTCGTCGACGATCACCTCGCCCCGCGAGAGGGTCGTGCGGGCGAAGCCGGCGAGCTCCCAGCCTTCGTAGGGGGACCAATCGGCGTTCGTTTCCATCCTCGCGGGATCGACGGGGAAGGTCCTTGTCGGATGGATGATTGTGAGATCCGCGTCGGATCCCTCGCGGATCGTTCCTTTCTTGGGATAGAGCCCCATGATCCTCGCGGGGGAAGCGGAAAGACGGTCCGCCATCTGCTCGAGCGACAGCTTCCCCTCGAGAACCCCTTTCGTGTAAACGATCGGGAGGAGGGTTTCGAGTCCCGGAAGACCCGTCGGGATCTTCGTCCAGTCCCCGCCCCATCGGTCCTTCTGCGCGCGCGTGAACGTGCAGGTGTCGGTGGCGACGGTGGAGAGAACTCCCTCGCGAAGGGCTCGCCAGAGCCGCCCGCCGTCTTCCTTCTTCTTCACCTGCGGGCAGCTTGCGAAGAGATGCCCGTCCTTCCGGTCGAAGACCGAATCGTCGAGGACGAGGTACTGCGGGCATGTCTCTCCGAACACCGAAAGACCGCGGGCGCGCGCCTCGCCTACCCTCTCCGCTCCCTCGCCGGTTGAGATGTGAACGATATAGAGCCTGCCGCCGGCCTCCTCGACGCACGCGATCGCGCGCCGGATCGCGTCGATCTCCACGATCGGAGGGCGCGTCATCGCGTGGAGCCGCGCGCCGTGGCGCCGCATGAAATCCGGCGTGTGATGGCGCGCGATGAGCTCATCGAGGATTCTCGACGATTCGGCGTGGACGAGGAGCATCCCGTTCAGGTCCTTAAGGGCGGCGAGCGTCGCGGCGAGAACGGAGTCGTCGGACTCCCAGCCGCGCGAACCGTAGACCATGAACTCCTTGAAGGTCGGGAAGCCTCGCTCGACGAGCGAACGGATCTCGTCCTTCTGTTCGCGCCATCGGGTGATGCAGACATGAAGGGAAAAGTCGACGAGGCTCTTCTCCTCGGCCCGGCGGATGCGCCGCTCGACCGCCCGCGCGAGGGGCTCCCCCTCCTCCGGCGTCGCGAAGTCGATCACCGTCGTCACGCCGCCCCGCGCCGCCGCGCGCGTCCCCGTCCGGAAGTCGTCCGAGGTGATCGTTCCCATGACCGGAAGCTCGAGATGGACGTGCGCGTCGACCGCGCCGGGAAGGACGAGATGGCCCGAAGCGTCGATCACGCGCGCCCCGGAGGCGTCGAGGCCGGGTCCGATCGCCGCGATCGTCTCGCCGCGGACGCCGATGTCCGCGGGGCGCGCGCCCTCCTCGGCGGCGATAAGGCCCCCCCGTATGATCGTGTCGAAGCCCATCCCTCTCCTTTCCCCGCGACCCGAGGGTTTTCCAAAAACTAACCGAGAGTTACCGCTCTCTTTACGCGTGGTCAAGTAGCCTTGTCGGACCGGAATCTCGAAGAAAGCGGCGGCGGGAGGTAGAATCCTCGAGAGGAATGAAGATGGAAAAGCGGACCCTTCTTCTCTTGTTCTTGTTCGTTGCGATCGTGGCCGCCGGCTGCGGCGAAGACAACAGCCCGGGGCCTTCGAACCATTCTCCTTCGATCGTCTCCCTCACCGCGACGCCGAGCCGCGTGCGAACATCGGGAATTGCCTCGCTGGTCTGCGAGGCGGTCGATCCGGACGGCGATTCCATCCGGTACGAATGGACCGCCCAGTCGGGGAGCCTCTCGGACGGTTCGGATTCGGTCTCTTGGACCGCCCCCGAAGCGGCCGGCAGGTACAAGATCCTGGTCGTCGTGACGGACGGCCGCTACGGAGTGGACACGGACTCGATCGACGTTTCGGTCGTGGTCGGGGTCCCGGAGATTCTCTCGCTCACGGCGGATCCTGATCTCGTCGCGCCCGGCGAAACGGTGGCGCTCGTCTGCGCGACCGACGATCCGGGTTCGAACACGCTCGTGTTCTCCTGGTCGGTGGACGCGGGGACGTTCTCCGGGAGCGGCTCCTCCGTCGAGTGGACGGCTCCCTCCGCGGAAGGAGTGCACGAGATCCGCGTGACGGTGGACAACGGAAAGGGCGGCGTCGCGCGGGGCTCGGTTCGGGTCGATGTCTTCGGCGGCACGTTTCTCGTGCGGACGAGCGGCGGCCTCGTCGCCGTCGACATGGACGGCGCCTCGTTCCCATTCGCTTCCTCGACCGCTCCGATCGATGTCGCGGGGACGCGGATCTTCGTGAAGGGCGATCGTTCAATTACCGAGCTCGGTCATTTCGGTCTCCCGCTCGCCACGATCACGAGCACGAACCCGGCGGTCTCCGGCGCGGACTTCTATGTGCTCCCCGACCTCAGCTTCGTCTTCCTCGACAACGCCGGGGACAAGCTCCACTTCATCGACGCGGACGGATCGTCCTACGACACAGTCCTCATGCCGGAGGCCTCGCCCGGAGTTCTCCAGAACGTGAGCGCCGTTCTCGTCGGGAACCGACTGGTCGTCTCGGAGACGGGGACGACCAAGCTGATCGGCGTCGATCTCGTCGATCTCGCGACCTCGATCTTCCGCTCGTTCGACCCGGGTCTCGGGCCGCTCGGTCCGATCGGCCACTCGGACGGGGTTTACTATCTGTGCGGCCCGCGGCGGATCCATCGCTTCACCGAGAGCGGAGCAACGGAAGACCTTGCCGAGCTTCCGGCGGGGAGCATCACCGGGATGGTCGCGCTCGGGCGCTTTCTCTACGTGGTCGTGAGCCCCGAGGGGACTCTTCGCCGCGTTCACATGCTGAGGGGCGAGGTGGAGCTTTTCGCGGACGGCCTCGACGATCCTCGAGACATCGACTACGTTCCCCTCCGTATCCAACCGTAGGAGCGAGCTCGCTGCCTCGCGAGTCCATCCGCGCGCGGGGGAGATCACGTCTCCCCGGAGCGCGGATCGGCGGAGTGCTTCAAAGATAAAGGGGCCGGAGTCCGGCCCCCTTCGCTTGTCTTCGGGAGTCGCCCGCTTCGCGCGGGCGGAAAGCGCCCCTACTTCAGCATCACCATCTTGCCGCTGTCCGTGAACTCGGGCGCGGTGATCCGGTAGAAATAAACGCCGCTCGGGCAGTTCCGCCCGGCGTCGTTCCTGCCGTCCCACGTCACGGTGCTCGTCGCGCCCGCCGGCTCGTTCG
>VGIW01000121.1 GCA_016867715.1 Candidatus Eisenbacteria bacterium
CAGAGAAGCTCCCGGTCGCCGCGCGCGGGGGGAGTCTCCGGATCGACCGCGAGGGACGTCCGCACGCCGCTCCCCTCTCGATAAAGACCGGAGACTTTCTCGAGGAGATCGCGAACATCGACCGCCTCCATCCGCGGGGAGGGGAGGCGGGAGAACTGGGAGAACGTCTCGGCGAGGGAGCGGAGGTTCTCCACCTCCTCGAGCATCGGCGCGAGAAGCTCCTCGAGCGCGCGCCGCTCCTCGTCCGACAGCGACTCGGCCCTCTTCCGCAGGCGGTGGAGGGAGAGGGTGATCGGCGTGAGGGGGTTCTTGATCTCGTGCGCGATCCGCCTCGCCGCCTCCGCCCAAGTCGCGACCCGCTCCGCGCGCGCGAGCTTCTCGCGGCTCGCCCGAAGATCGCGCGCCATCTTGTTGAACGAAGCGATCAAGGTCCCGATCTCGTCCGAGCCCTCCCCCTCGATCCGGACGTCGAGGTCGCCTCCCCTCACGCGCGCGGTCCCCGAGACGAGCGCCTCGATCGGGCGCCCGAGCGAACGGGAGAGGACGCGCGCGACGGCGAACGCGAGAAAGGCCGCCGCGAGAAGGACGAGCGCCGCCTGCGCGGCGACCTTCGCCTTCGCGTAGCGCTCGTACACACGGAGCTGACCGTAGAACGCGAACCCCTCGCGGACGGCGCGGATCCTCTCGGCGGTCCCCTCCGGAAGAAGAAGGGCGCCGGAGAGCCGGAGGGAGCTTCCGTCGGAAAGGAGAAGGGAATCGCGCGCGGCGGCGAGCGGAGAGAGATCGGGCGCCCCTTCGCCGAACGGAGGGAGAACGAGGGAGTCGGGGACTCCCGCGCGCCGATAATCGAGAAGAAATGCCGGAGCAGAATAAGACAGGTCCACACGGTCGATATATAAAAGATCAAGTCCCGATGCTTCGGCCGTCTCCCGGAGACGCTCCTCGGCGCCGGGCGCGGAAGGCTCCCATCTCTCGTCTCCCAGCGAAGCCCGCACGGCCTCGAGACGCTCCCGGGCACGCTCCCGCTCGGCGGCGAGGGCGTTCTCGGAGAGGCGAAGGGACTCGCGGAGGGCCCGCTCGACGCCGGGGTTCTGCCAGAAGTCGATCGTCCGCTCGATCCGGGCTTTCTGCGTGGCGATGAGGAGGAGCGTCGGCACGAGCGCGAGAAGAAGGAACGAGAGAAGAAGCTTTCGTTGATAGGTCAATCGAAACGGGCCGATGCGGTCTCTCATCGCTTCGGCTCCCCGGGCGAGGCGGCGCGCGCGCGAAGACGGAGCTGCCCGCAGGCCGCGTCGATCGTCCTGCCGGCGCTCCGGCGGACGGTCACCGTGAGGTGCGGAGCGAGGCGCGCGAGGAAGCGATCGATCGCGTGCTCGGCAGGCGCACCGAAGGGGAGATCATCGACCGGATTGTAGGGGATCAGGTTCAGCTTGCAGCGAAGAGGCGAGAGCCTCCGGATGAGCGCGCGCGCGTCTTCTTCCCCGTCGTTCACGCCGCCGAGGAGAACGTACTCGAACGTGACCCGCGAGCCGCTCGTTTCGGAGAAGCGCGCGGCGGCGGCGAAGAGGGAGTCGAGATCGTACGTCCGCGCGATCGGAAGGAGGCGGGCTCTCGTCTCGTCGATCGCCGAGGCGAGGGATATCGCGAGACGAACCCCGAGCCCTTCCTCCGCGAGGCGGCGGATGAGGGGGACGAGCCCCACGGTGGAGATCGTGATCCGGCGAGCGGGGAGCGCGAGGCCGTGCGGATGGACGAGGAGGCGGACGCTCTTCACGACCTCCGCGTAGTTCGCGAGCGGCTCTCCCATGCCCATGTAGACGACGCGGCGGACCGTCTCGCCGAGGCCGAGCACCTGGCCGGCGATCTCCCCCGCGCGGAGGGAGCGCTCGAAACCGCCGAGGGGCGTGGCGCAGTAGGCGCATCCGTAGCGGCATCCGGCCTGCGAGGAGACGCAGGCGGTCAAGCCGTCCGCGCCGGCGATCCGAACGGTTTCCGTTTCGGTCCCTTCGGGGAAGCGGAAGAGGATCTTGAGCGAGCCGTCCGCGCCAGGTTCAGAGCGCGCCGCGACCGCGGGGATGCCGATCGGAGCGGCGGCGGCGAGCGTCTCGCGGAGGGCGCGTGGGAGGTTCGTCATCGCCTCGAAATCCCGCGCGCCGTGGCGATGAACCCACCGGAAGACCTGCAGGGCGCGATAACCGGGGACGCCGAGCGGCCGCAGGCGCTCCTCGATCTCGGATGGAAGAAGACCGACCCACATACCCGTACCTGATACCCGATCCATACTCGTACCTGATACCCGATTTGTGCCTGTACCTGATACCTGATTCTGGATACCTGATTCTGATACCGGATTCGATTCTGCCCATCTGTACCAGGTACCGATTGACAAGGATCCCGGGGTGTCTCCATAATGGGACACACGAGGGAGGATGGCTCGTGGACCTTCAGAATGTTCTCGCGGCTCTCGGCGATCCGGTCCGCTTTCGGATCGTGGAGGCGCTCCGCGAGCAGCCTCTTTGCGTGTCCGACCTTGTGGAGCATCTCGGCGAGTCCCAGCCGAACGTGTCGCGCCACCTGAAGACCCTCCGCGCGAGCGGGATCGTCGACTCGGTGCGGGAGGGGAAATGGGTGCGCTATCGCGTTCTCCCGGAGGCGCTCGGGGAGCTCGCGCGGTGGGCGTCGGGGCCGGCGCGGCCGGCGGACCCGAAACCGCCCGAGAGAAAGCCGGAGCCCGCTCCGGTCCGAAGACGCGACGACCCGAACCGCATCCTCTTTGGCCGTTAGGCGAACCGGAGACGACCGATGCCCGACCAGATCCTCGTGGTCGACGATGAGAAGGGAATCCAGACCTCGCTTCGCCGGATCCTCGAGTACGAGGGGTACGAGGTCTCGGTCGCGTCGAACGGCGAGGAAGCGCTCGACGCGATCCGGAGCGCCTCCCCCTCGCTCGTTCTTCTCGACATCAAGATGCCCGGCATGGACGGGATCGAGGTGCTCGGCGAGGCGATGCGCATCCGGAGCGACCTCGTGGTCGTCATGATCTCCGGCCACGGCACGGTCGCCACCGCGGTCGAGGCGACCAAGCTCGGCGCGTTCGACTTCCTCGAGAAACCGCTCGACCGCGACCGCCTTCTCCTCACCGTGCGAAACGGCCTCGAGCAGAGGCGCCTCTCGGCGGAGAACCTGATCTATCGAGAGCGGATGGACGAGATGTACCGGATCGTCGGCGAGAGCGAGGCGATCCGGAAGATTCTCCGGACGATCGAGAAGGTCGGGCCGACGGGCGGGCGCGTGCTGATCACCGGTGCGAACGGGACTGGGAAAGAGCTCGTCGCGCGCGCGCTCCACGCCGCCTCGGTGCGCGCGAAGCGCCCGTTCGTCGAGGTGAACTGCGCGGCGATTCCGGAGGAGCTGATCGAGAGCGAGCTCTTCGGCCACGAAAAGGGAGCGTTCACCGGCGCCACATCCCTTCGCATCGGGAAGTTCGAGCTCGCGGACGGCGGGACGCTCTTCCTCGACGAGGTGGGAGACATGTCCCTCTCGGCGCAATCAAAGGTTCTCCGCGCGCTCGAGCTCGGCGAGGTCGCGCGCGTGGGGGGGCGCGGCACGCGGCGCGTCGACGTGCGCGTCTTCGCGGCGACGAACAAGGAGATCGCGCGCGAGGTGCGCGAGGGACGCTTCCGCGAGGACCTTTACTATCGCCTGAACGTCGTGCCGATCCACGTCCCCTCGCTCGCCGAGCGGAAGGAGGACATCCCGATTCTCGCCCGCTACTTCCTCGACCGCTACTGCCGCCAAAACGGCATCCGCCCGAAGGTCCTCGACGATGCGGTGATCGATCTCTTCCAGCGATATGCATGGCCTGGGAACGTGCGGGAGCTTCGAAACACGATCGAGCGGATCGTGATTCTCTCCGACGGCGAGCGGATCACCGTGTCGGATGTCGTCTTTTCCGGGCTTCCCGGGAGCGGGGGGGACGATTCGGCCGCGGGCGACGCGACGTTCCAGGAGTTCAAAGACCGGGCGGAGCGGGAGTTCCTACTAAAGAAGCTCGAGGAGAACAACTGGAGCGTCTCCCGGACCGCCCGCGAGCTCGGCATGCAGCGCTCGAACATCTACAAGAAGATCGAGAAGTACGGCCTGAAGAGGCCCTCCTCGGCCGGGGACGATCGTCTCTCCGAGTGAGGTCTTCGGGACACAGCGGGGGCGGGTCGCGCACCGGGCGGGAAAGCGCTTCGCTTCTTGTGGTCCCAGGGAACCGATTGAAAAGAAAAGAGTTCTAAGGGCTGACGGGGGATCGCCCATCCGGAACTGCGGGTCCTTGCGGTGGCACGTCCCTTGCGTTCCGATCGGATGTCCCGAAACGGGAGGTGGATGATGAGACGAAAACGGAGGCAGGCCTTGAGGGCGCTCATGATCGGGATCGCGGCCGCCGGGATCCTCGCGGGATGCGGAGACGACGACTGTCCCACCGCCGTCTGCTACAAGGGTCCGCCTCCGGTTCCGGCGGGGGTGTACACGGTGACTGGCGATGGCTCGGTGCAGATCTACTGGACCCCGATTCGTGGGGCGGGCGTGCGGCGGTACGGCGTCTATCGGAGCCGGACCCCCGAGGGTCCCTACCAGTGGATCGCCGATGTCGTCCCCTCCAATCGCCCCTACTACATCGACACCGGCCTTGCGAACGGGACGACCTACTACTACGCGGTCGACGCGAAGTACGATTACGGGGAGAGCGCGCTTTCTTCTTTCGAGACGGTCGCCGACACGCCCCGCCCCGACGGTTCCGGCCTCGCTCTCTACTCGAGCGCGGCCGACCCGAACCGCTCCGGCCTCGATCTCTCCGAGGTCGAGCGCCGAGGTGTGGGGGGAGACATGATCCGCCCGTGGAGCGATCCCCTCGTCGACTACTACCTGATCGTTCTGGACGACCTCTTACGTCTCGTTCCGACCGAGATCTCGGACGGGGCGGAGTCGTTTGGGAACGACATCCAGGACTTCGGGTACACGGACGATATGGACGAGATCAACTTCGCCCCGCTCGACGGATGGAGCCTCGATCCGTATGGGGTGGAGATGATCCCGGGGCACACGTACATCTTGTGGACCTGGGACGATCACTTCGCCAAGATCCGCGTGAGCGCGATCGGGGCGGACTTCGTCCTTCTGGAGTGGGCATACCAGCTGAGCGCGGACGATTGGGAGAGGCGCCAGCTAGCCCCCCGCTTCGCTGGTGCGGGGAGGGCGCCGTAGTCTGGACGGCCTGGACTCGAAAAAAAGGGAACCATTCCCGCGAACCGGGTGTAGAGAGAGACGAAACCTCGGAACGAACCTGGGAGAGGGCTCCTCTCCGAACGGGGGTCGGGACACCAAGCGACGGAGACAGGAAAACTCAGGGGTAACCGGTTGCTCTGCCCTCCTGCAGAGAATGAGCGAGCCCGGGCTTTGGGTTCGCTAAGGGTGCCGGCGGCTAGGGTGCTGAAAAGGGGCAGCTCCTGAACCCGCCCGGCACCCGTTTCTCTTTCTCGACCTCGTCGGTATCGGATACCTTCTCGGGGACGGTATCAGATACCGGTATCTGATACCGGAACCAGATACCGGAACGCGCAGGACAGGGATCAGGTACCGAATCAATCCCCCGCGGCGAGGTCGTCCCAGTAGGCTTGCTGGAGAATCTCATTCTCCTCGGACTCGTGGCGGCGGAGGGTATACACGATCATCTTCGTTCGGAGCGTTAGCTCCCGGATCTGGGCGCGGACCGGGTCGGTGGTTCCCGTCGTCTCGTCCAGAATCCCGCGAAGATCGCCGAGAATCCTCTGATGCTCCTCGAAGAGCCGGTCGAGGGAGGGGACGAAGCGCGGGAACTCGACCGGGACTTCCTTGTAGAGCGGGCTCGCCTCTTCCTCCTCGAAATGGGGTCCTAGAATCCGAACGAGCGGGTCGAGCTGCTCCCGAAGGCACTCGGTCCACGTCCGCATGCAGTCGGCCGGCTCGTCGAGCCACTGCTCGAGGTCGCACATCATCCGCGAGATCCGGCGATGCTCCTCGAAAGCCGCTTCCGCCTCCGCACGGAGGTTCTTCCGGGTCGGTTTCTTCTCCTTCACGGCCGCACCCCCTTTCGCTCACTTGAGCTTGACCGACGGCGAGCGGTCTTGCGCTCCGGCGGCGGCCGGCGTCTCTTTCCGCACGCTGTTCGAACCGCACCGGGGGCACGACCGCTCCTTGACCTCCTTCGGATCATACAGCACGGGGAAGCGATGTTGACAACGCAAACAGTAGAAGGTCGTCGTTTCGGCCATCACGACTTCTCCTCGGCGGTCGCGGCGAGCGCCCCCGCCCCCTCGGCCGCTTTCGCCTTCCTCTTCTCGAGCTTCTCCCTCTTCTGGCGGAGGAACTCGGCCACTGCTTTCTTCGACTCCTCGACCTCCTCGGGCGTGATCTGCTTCAAGAGCTCGTCCATCTGCCGCATCACGCGCGCGAACTTCTGCCCTTCGGCGGCGCTGATCCAGTCGAGCTGGAGCCGCTCCGGTCGCATGCCGAGCTTCTCCATTTGGATCCAGATCTTCTCGACGCGCTGCTGCGTCCATGTGACCGCGCTGATGTAGTGGCAGTCCGAGAAGTGACATCCGGACACGAGCACGAGCGGCGCACCCTTCTCGAACGCATGCCAGACGAAGTCCTCGTCCACGCGGCCCGAGCACATCGTACGGATGAGGCGGACTGACGGCGGATACTGGAGGCGGCTCGTTCCGCACGTGTCGCCGCCGGCGTACGAACACCAGTTGCACGCGAACGCCACGACCTTCTCCATCGGTTTCTCTTCCAGGATCGCGTCGACCTGGCCGAGGAGCTGGAGATCCGTGAAGTGCCGCATCGTGATCGTGTCGTTCGTGCATTCGGCGGCGCAGGTGCCGCATCCGGCGCACGCCGCCTGGATGACGACCGGGTAGAGCCCGCGCTTCTTGTCCGACTCGGTGATCGCGTGGTACGGGCAGACGCGCGCGCAGCGCCCGCAGAAATTGCATCCCTCCCGCTCGATCTCGGCGGTGATCGCCTCGATCTTCACGCGCCCCGCCGCGAGAAGCGCTCCGGCACGCGCCGCCGCCGCGGAGGCTTGCGTCACGGAATCCTTGACGTCCTTCGGAGCCTCGACGCATCCGGCGAAGTAGACGCCGCGCGTCGGCGCGTCGACCGGCTTCAGCTTCGGATGCGCCTCGAGCACGAACCCGTCCGAGGTAGAGGAGAGCGCGAGAAGCTCCTTTACCTTGTTCCCGCCGTTCTTCTTCGGCACGAGACCGACGGAGAGAACGAGCATGTCGACCTCGTAGCGCTCGAGATCGCCGGTCAGCGTGTTTTCCACCGTCACGCGCACGTCGCCGGTCTTCGGATCCTGCTCCACGTGGCCGGGGAGCCCGCGCACATAGCGGACGCCCGCCTCTCGGCTCCTTCGATAGAGATCCTCGAAACCTTTTCCGAACGCGCGCATGTCCGTGTAGAAGACATGCGAGACGGCGTCGGGATCGTGCTCCGCGATGAGGAGCGTGTCCTTCACCGTGTTCATGCAGCAGACGTTCGAGCAATAGGGGGCGGCGCGGGCCGGCGCCCGGGAGCCGACGCACTGCACGAACCCGATCCGCTTCGGTGTCTTTCGGTCCGACGGGCGGATCAGGTGCCCTCCGGTCGGGCCTCCCGCGCAGATCAGGCGCTCGAACTCCATCGATGTGATCACGTTCTCGAAACGCGTGTAGCCGTACTCGTCTTGCTCGCGCGGGTCGTACACGTCAAGTCCCGTGGCGACGACGACCGTACCGATCTCGATGTCGAGGAAGCGGTCCTCCATGTCGAGGTCGATGCACTTCTTGTCGCACACCTCGACGCACTTTCCGCACGCGATCGGCCGGACCCCGAGGCAATCGTCTATGTTGAGCGCGTACGACGAAGGGACCGCCTGCGGGAAGGGGAGGTAGATCGCCTTTCTCGAGGAGAGGCCCTGCTGGTACTCGTCGGGCACGACGACGGGGCAGACCTTCGCGCACTCGCCGCAGGACGTGCACGCCTTCTCGTCGACGTAGCGCGCCTTGCGG
>VGIW01000122.1 GCA_016867715.1 Candidatus Eisenbacteria bacterium
GAGCCCGGAGAACGTTCTGTAGTAGTGGTCGGCGTCCTCGGCATCGTCCGGACCAGACGGCTCGTGCTCATCGGCGGACGTGGTGAAGAGCTCAGGTGTCGGAGGCGCAGGCGCAGGCCGTGGGCTCGGAATGGTCGGAGGCGCAGGTGGCGAGATCATTCCAACACAGACGAGCGCCGCAACGAGAACGCCGGGAACTCCGAGAGTCCCCGTCCAGAAGTTCAGTCCGACCCATGCGAGCGTAACGACGACGGCAAGGCTAGTCATGCGGTCACCTCCATGCACGCGACCGCCGAGAGCCTGGATTCGGTCTGCACGAACAAACCGAAGGATCAGCAGGCTGAACCCATAGCCGATGAAGAGGAGCATCACGAACGGAACCCATGTCGCATGGATCTTTGAGAGACTCTGGAACGGCTCGATCGTGGGCCAGAGCGCGAGCGCGATCCCGATGAAGACGGACCGAACCTGCGGGATCAGGACGATCGACATCCAGACCAGGGATGCGAGAAGACGAAACGTCACGGTTGTTCCTTTTCCGTACGGGGAGGGAAACCGCTCCGCACGCAGCAGAGAATCGGAAGCTCTTCGATCGCGTCGATCTCGACGCCGGCGAGGTTTGGATTCCCTTCGATCACAGGGCTGATCCGAGAAACAAGCTCACGCGAGACACCGAGCCGCCGCCATTCGGTCTGAAGAGCTTCGCGCGTCAGCGGAGCTGCCCGCCGGATGAGCGCCTCGGCGCTCCGCTCGAGCGACTCTCCTTCCCCGCCGATCTCGGCCCGGATCCTCCAAAGGTCCGCGAAACCGGGTAGATGAACCGCGATCCGCCCCTCCAGCCGCGTCCGGCACCATCGTTCGAGAGACTCAGCGAACGTCACGGCCGATTTGTGATCGGTGCCCACCGACGCGAACTCTCCCCCTTCCACCGCATCCTCCAGCCACCGATTCCGATCCAAGGCGAGTTCGCGGAAGAGTTGTTCGTACTCGCCTCTCTTTCGGAGCACGGGCCCGAACGTCAGAGCCGCAGCGACATCAGGGTTGAGGGAGTCGCCGAGAGCGCGGGTAGCTTCTTCGAGTTCCTGCACATTCCGTGCAAGGGCGCTCTCCGCTTCGGCCGCACGATCGGCCAAGCCCTGAACAATCTCGTCGAGATAGGCGATCGCGTTTCGGGAGAGGATCCACTCCTGTCTCCGGATCAGGATGTCGATCGCATGATCCTGGGACGAGCGGATCCGCCTGTGGCTTTTCCAGACCTTCCAGAAGACCCACGCAGCCGAAGCCAGCGCGCCGAGCACGCTCCACGAGATCGAGTAGGCGAGGCCGCGGAAGTCGTCGTACAAACCTCTGATCCCGATTGCCCCAAACACGAGAGCGGGGACGACCCAAAGTATCGTGCGCAGGCTGAGCGTGATCGGATTCGGGCGCACCGCGATCGCTTCGCGCAGATCCAGGAGAGCCGCCTCGAAGTCTCCGGTAGGATCCGCCGCCGATGTACGTTCTTCTCGGATCCTCACGCCGATCTCGTGGAGGATTTGTCTGCAGCAAGAAGGGGCGTGAGGGAGCGAGTCGAGCAGCCGCCGGAAGCTCGGTCCGAACCTCTCGTCGACCCGTTCCGCGATCGTCCTCGACGCCCGCTCCATCAACATGCGCCAAGTGGTGGCCCGGGTCCTGTCGAAGCTGCTCGAGTAGCGCCGGAGCCGCCGAGGCCACTCTGTCTCCGGGACATCTTCCAACCCGAGACCCACCTCGCTCCGGTTCAGGGCGACCTCGAGGCGACCTTCCTGAGTCCAAGTTGGATGCGCTGGGATCGCTTGCTCAGGAGCCACACCCCCCGGTTCGGGATGAAATAGCTGAATCCCGAGCCGCTCGGGGGACATCTCCTCGAGAAGACGCCTGGCCGGCTCAGGGAGGTCCTGGACACCCAACGCGTGCGGGTCGCTGCTCAGTTGTTCAGGTACGAGCGCGAACGCCACATGCCGCGCGAGGCGCTCCGCCGAAGGACCGACGAGCCCATAGAAGCCGGAGAATCCAGGACAAGCTCTCGTTCCCGGCCGATGAACGGCGTCCAACGAGAAGCTCGGAAGAAGCGAAGCGAGAACCAGACCCGCAGCGATCGCGACCACTTCCAGGCGAGTCACGGTCTCGCCGCTCTGTGCGATCGAACCGATGCAAACGAGCGAGAGCGAAGGTAGAACCTCGGAGGGCGTATCCTCCCGGTCGGCATCTTCGAAACGACAGCAGAGGTAGGTCGCCTCGGGACCGGCCGACACGATCGTTCGAACGGTTTCCGGAATCGCCCCGGAAGATCGACAGCTCCAGAGAAGCCAGGTGCGGATCCGGATCCTATCGAGGGAACGACCTTCGACCGCCCACCCTCCCGCTTCGATCATCTCGAGGTTGGTTCTGTCCGTGACGGCGGCCCGGGCCCCTGAAATCGCGGTCCCGAGATCACCATCGGAAGGTTCCACGATGCGGACCGTCCGCTGGAGTGGTTCCGGAAGGACCGTGAGATGCTGTCTCAGGAGAGCGACGACCTCGGTCCCGAATTCGTCCAGGGCTATGACCAGATTCAGGGCCGCGTGAGGCCGAGCTGTTTCGAAGCCGGTTCTCACGTGCATGTCGTCACATCCCGAGGTTCGCCATTCGCTCTTCGATAAGTCGCTTCTCCTCGCGAAGGAGATCGCCCCGATCTCCCGCTTTGTCGATCGCTGGATCCAAAACCTGGTCGATGTAGGCTTGGAAATGCGCCCTAAGGGTCGGATTCCCCACCGTCTGGTGGTATTCCCCGAACGCTTGTTCGATGAGAGAGGTCCACTCGGGCTTCTGTCCGAGCGCGTCCACCGCAGCCTGGCGCCCCTGGCCGAACTTCTGATCGACCGAGATGCTCCTCACGTTCTTCATCATGAACTTGAGCCGCCCGCAATCCTGCGGTACGGGCGGAACGCCTTGCAGAGTCTGGATCGTCCCCCACTGACTCGCATATTGGACGGCGATGATCGGCCGTCCATCGGCGTCCTTCTTCTCCGTGAGACCGTAGTAGTAATGGTCCCCGCGCACCGCGACGAATCCAAGAGCCACACCCAAGGCGAAGCACTCCATCGGTCTGGCATCCTGCGGGATGGGATCCGGAATCTCTAGATACGCGCTGTGCGACTCCAGCATGAACCGACCCTTGGCGATCTTCTTCTCCTTCCGATATCGGACCGCCCAGTCTCTCGCCGGACCGAAGTAGTGGACGCGCGCTCCATGGGTTCGTCGGCTGATCATGATTTCGTAGGGGATGTCGGAACTGACCGTCTCGGAAACCCCACCCTTCCCCTTCGGTCCGAACTTCGAGATCCACTCCCGCACCAGCCTCGGTGGGGTCGCCTGCTTTCCTGCCTGAGCTTCGTGGCGCACGGTCACAGCCATGAACTCGGGGAAGTACATGCCTGACTGGATTGGCCTCGCCGGCCAAAACGGCTGGCACATCTCGAAAGCGAGCTTCAGCTTCCCTTCCAGGGTCTCACCGACCTCCGCAGGGTTCTTCTCGATGAACTGGATCAGGTCGGTCTCGAGGAGTCTCTCCCAGAACTTCCCGTAGATCTGAGCGCCGAGCTGCTCGCCGATCACTTCCAGAGACCGCGTGAGCCCGCTGACCGAGAGCATCCACCGGTAAAGACTGATCCGCGCGGCGCCCTCGGAGTTCTCGTCGTCCACTGTTCTGAGTTCGAGCAAGGCGGAAAGAACTTCGGAGGTCGGACGTCGGTTCGTCTCATAGTAGCGTCGTTCATAGCCGGGTTGGGTCACTTCCAGTTCGACGACGAAATCCCGCGTCACACCGCGCCTGCGGGACTCGAGACGGCTCGCCAGCTCCTGGGAGCGTCGGATCAGATCGGCCAGGATCACGGCCAACCGATCCCAGTTGGCCTGAACCGTCCGCGCCACATTCTCCAAGTGCTCGGCGATGCGGATCGCGTCCGCCTTCGCAAGGGCATCCAGCTCGCCGTCCACTCGACGATTGAAATCGAGAATCAACTGCTTCTCGAGTCTCTCGTCCTTGCTGCTGAGCTGCCGCCCGAGCCAGCTCATCCCGGAGAGCAGCAGGCAGTTCCGATCGAAGATCTGGCGGGTCGCTTCGCGCTCGTTCGTGTTCCAGTCATCGAGCTCCGCGACCAGCTCGTTCTTCATCTTTTGACAAACGGAGGTGAGCTCCTCGATCGCTTTCCGCGCGGCCCCCAGGCCGTCGCTCGCCGCAACGCCGATCGCCCACCGCTCGACCCGTTCCCGGATTACGTCGCGTGGAAGATCCTCCGATCCGTGAAGCCGTCGCTCGAGGTTCTGCTTGATGATCTTCGAGACCTCGGGCACCTCCTCGTTCCGGAACTGGTTCCATTTGTCTCGGATCTGGGCCACGAAGACCGGACCATCGTACGAGCCTCCCCACGTGCGCGGCAGTCCGTAGAAGGAGGAGGAGAGCACCTCCCCCTTCTTCGGTTCGGAGAGGAGGGTCTCGATGATCTGGTTCACCGCCCCCCGCTCCTCCATCTTCTCCTGTGCGAGGAAGACGGAGACCTTCTGTTGGATCTCGTGAAGAGACGAAGTCTTCTCCAGCATCTCATCCGCGACCACCTCGGCGAGAGAGCGGTAGGTGCAGTACAGCGACGTCCGCTCCGCCGGGTAGATCAGGGAGGAGGTCGCTCCGCTGCTCAACAGCCGAGTACGATTCGTTTCCGGGCAGACCGTGACGCCGGTGAGCACTCCGCAGTTCGAATTGAAAGACTGGGCATGAGCGCCGAAGGGTGATCCGACATCCTGGTAAACCGTTCGCGCCATCAGCTCGTACAGCTCCTCGAGCTTCGGCAACCGACCGCGCTGGTTGAGGATATCGAACACATAGACAAGCTCGAAGAGCTTGTTGCTCTTAGGGAGTGAGAGCCGACCCGCCTCCCCGTAGTCGTACTCGACCTGCGCCGGCCGTTCGGGAGCGTCCGTATCGAGAACGAACTGAAGTTCCTTGAGGGCCGCGTAGGTATTCGCTCGGATCCGATCCGTCTGGCCGGGGTCATTGGCCACTTTCTCATCGAATCCGCGCGGAAGGGCGAACAGACCGAGGATCCGTGCCTTGTGACTCTCACAAACCGACTCGACGGTCAAAGCGAGATCCAAGAAGCAACCGGACCCGGTCCCACCCGCCAAGGAGCCGACGATGTATACGGCGATGTCCGTGCCGATCTCTGCGTGGGCGTTCGCGAGGACCTGTCGAACGCTTTCGGAGAGGTCAATGACGTTCCTATATGCTTGAGAGATCCGTTGGCGGATGCTCCGATAGTCGAGCGCATAGGCGAGGGCCCCGATCGATCGGATCTGTCCGGCCCCCTCTCCCCGCGCGAGATTGCGGATGAATCCCTCCTTGAGCTCCGATCGCGGGAAACGGCTCAGGATCTCCGGATGCAGGTTCGGATTCGCGACGAGCTGGTCCGCCCAACGGACCCCAATGAGACACTGCTCGTCGGTCTCGATCGGAGGGAGCCCCTCCCGAGGCGCGAAGGTTCGCAGATCGGTGTCAATGAAGAGAAACCGATGGAGATGAAGCCGGTCTCCCGCGCGGTCGACGAGAAGCTTCTTCACTCGGAGGAGGGTCTCCGCCCCGGTTCCGCCGAGCCCGATCATGATCGTTGGGTAGTAGGTTCTTCCGGCGAAGGCGGCGCGGGCTACTCCTGAAACCGCGTCGGTGGCCGTCGTCCCGTGTCCTCCGAAGAGCTTCACCATGGCTTCCTCCCCTGAACCGCTTGCCTACGATCTTCTCGTCGCGCGCCTCGATACGGCGCCCCGATATCGAAAGCACCAACCGGAGATCTCGAACTCGTCGCTGTCGTAGAGCACGAGCTCGACGACCTCTCGGTTCTCATGCATGATCGAAACCGTCTTCTCGGGAGCGACGACGACATGACGCTCCTCGTTCTCCATGCGTGTGGCCAGGCACGCAAGGGGTGAGGAGACACCGGGAATCACGATCTGCTTGGTTCCGATCTCCGCCCTGCCGCCGTACGCGGCCAAATCGTCCACCCTTCTGCGGGCACCCGTCTCTCCCTTGACGGGCCAATAGTCCAGGCTTCCGAAGAGCCGGCTCTCCCGTTTTCGCTTGGCGATCAGGATGATTCCGGCGGCGAGCAGGAGCAGGACGAATCCCGCCAAGAGGTACTTGGGCCACGCGGGGGGGACCAGCCGGGTCTTCACATGGATCAGTACCTCGACCGGATCGGCCGCGAAGCTTTCGAGATCGGCGAGGCCGATTTCGATCTTGGCTTCGCGAACGTCGTTCGCAATCCTCTCGCGGGCGCTCGCGAGGATCTGGAGGTCGATCCTTCCCTGCGCCTTCGAAACATCTTCCAGCCTGAGATCGATCTCGGGTGGCACGGATCCGCGATCGAGACGCGTCCAAACCGCGTCGGAGGGGACTTCGGCGGGAAACTCGATCCGGCAGGCTCCCGATCGCTCGACCCCTTGCTCTTCCAGCTCAAGCCGAATCTCTTTCGGTTCGACCCGCCAGACCACACGCTTCTTCTCCGGCGGCGCGGGCGGCAAGATCGTCGGACGCCAATCATCGACGTTCTCCGCCCGGTGATCGTGGATGGTCTTCGCGTTCTCGAAGACGCGCAGAGCGTCTTCAAGCTCCGCATCGATTTCCGGTCCGAGCTGCACCTGGAACACGTACCAGGGCTTCCCCGCGTAGGGGCGGGTCACCTCGCGAAGCGTCGGGCCGGCATCCCTTTTCGACGGAGGCGGGTTGTTCCGCCCGTCGGTCAAGACGACGACGACCTGGCGGTGGTTCGGGTAGTTCTGCTCCAGATAGGCCGCTTCCTCGAGTCCCTCGGCGAGCGCCATGGACGTGAACGTCCAGTTTCCCTCGGCAGCCAGCGCGTGGATCGCCTCGGTCACCCGGCGTTTTTCGGCCTCGCCGTAGAGAGTAACGGTCGGAAGAGTGCGGGGCGCTTCATCGAATGAGATCAGCGTGACCGTATCGCCCGGCTTCAGCTCCCCCGCGATCTCATTACAAGTTCGGAGGACCTTTCCGAAGATGTCGGCGGCGCCTCCGACCCCGCGCATCGATTCGGACGTATCGACGATCAGCACGAGGTTGAGGTTTCCCTTGTCCTCCCCTGCCGTCAGGCGGCCGAGCGGGAGAACGAGGAGAAGAGAGACGACGAGGGAGAGCACGGTCCCGTGGGAGAGCGGAAGTCGGACGTTCCTCGGGCGAAAGGGATGCGCTCGAGAGAACCGTCGAAGCCCGGTCGATGTTTCCATGAAGGCCTCCTTCGGATCGGGCGCTTTCCGGAGCCGCGTGCGCGCTCGAATCGCCGCCGCTCGGAGACACGGGGCTGACAACTGGAGATGTCGCTTTCCGCTCGCTTTCCTCCGTCCGAGAGGAATGACCGACGAGGCTGGGGCGGTCGCTTACCACGATTGGAGACCGCACCCGTATTCTGATCCCTTCCAGGGTCCGAAGACAAGTCCAAAATCGACCTCTGAAGGCTCCGGAACGCCCCGGCGAGGTCGGCCCTTCCCCCGGCGCCACCCCATGCTCTGTCCCGCCGCCACCGGACGCGAGGCGAGAAGGGACCGCGCGCGGTCTTTCGCCCTTCGACCAACAGGCAATTCATGGATTTCGTGATCGCCACCAGAAGTCGTAATCCCGCGCGCGGTCTTTCCCACTTCGACGAGTCATCCGTGCGACCATGAAGAACGGCATTCGCACGTCGTAATCCCGCGCGCGGTCTTTCCCACTTCGACGATGGAGGGGTCTGGGATAGCTACAACTATCACCAGAAGTCGCAATCCCGCGCGCGGTCTTTCCCACTTCGACACTATCGGGGAGTTGGTCCGGTTCCTCGCCGTAGCCGGAGTCGCAATCCCGCGCGCGGTCTTTCCCACTTCGACGGGACTGCGACCGGGATCATCGAATCCATTACGTTGTCGCAATCCCGCGCGCGGTCTTTCCCACTTCGACCCCGATCACGGGATG
>VGIW01000123.1 GCA_016867715.1 Candidatus Eisenbacteria bacterium
CTCGTCGATCTCGGTCTCTCGCCTTCGATCGCGACGATCAAGGCCCAGGCGACGCCGATCGTCCAGAACGCGAACCTCGGCACCGGCGAAACACGAACGATCACCTTCGAGGAGTCGCAAGACTACATCACGAACCTTGATGCGATCGAGGAGGTGGTGCTCGAGGGGGTCTTTTACCTGTACGGGATTACGGACATCGGCACCGCGGTGGAATACGAGACCTTCATCGTGGTGGCGAGCATCAACGTGGCGCTCTGATCGAGCGCTTCGAGCGATCGTACCGAACGAGAGGGGCGGCGTATCGCGCGCCGCCCCTCGGTTGTTCCCCCCTCGCGGGCGCGGGTCCTACTCCGGCACGCGGATCGTGACGTAGATCGTGCTCCCCTCCCGTTCGACAAGAAGGAGCGCGACGGTCCCCTCTTTCACGTCGCCGATCGCGCGCGTGTAGTCCGCGGTCGTTCGGATCTCCCGGCTGTCGATCTCGAGAAGGACATCTCCCTCGCGAACTCCCCCCTTCGCGGCGGCGCCGCCGCGAAGAACCTCGGTCACCACGACCCCCTCGGTCCGCTCGAGCCCGAAGGCCCGGCGTGTCTCCGGCGTGATCTCGCGGACCCTCATGCCGAGCTTCTCGCGGGTCTTCTCGGCGAGAACCGGACGGGCGGTCTCGTCGTCGTCCGGCAGCTTGCCGAGGACGACGCTCACGTCCTTCTTCTTCGAGCCCCGCACGATGGAAAGATCCACCTTGGTCCCCGGAGGCGTGGCGGCGATCCGATTGCGGAACGAGCGGAGGCTCTCGACCTTCTCGCCGTTCAGGGCGACGATCACGTCCTGCCGCTCGATGCGCGCTTTCTCCGCCGGGCTGTCCTCGACCACGCTCGATATCAAGACCCCGTTCCGATCGGGGAGATCGAGCGCCTCTTGGATCTCCTTGGTGACCGGTTGGATGCCGACGCCGAGCCACCCGCGGGTCACGGAACCGCTCGCGATCAGCTCGTCCTTGATCCGCGTCACCATGTTGATCGGGATGGCGAAACCGACCCCTTGATAGCCCCCGCTTCGCGAGGCGATCGCCGTGTTGATGCCGACCACGCGTCCGTCCAGATCGACGAGCGCGCCTCCTGAGTTCCCCGGGTTGATCGCCGCGTCCGTCTGGATGAAGTCCTCGTAGTCGGCGAGGCCGACCGCGACGCGGCTCTTCGCGGAGACGATCCCCGCGGTCACCGTGTGGTTGAGCTGCTGGCTGAACGGCGAGCCGACGGCGAGAACCCACTCGCCCACCTCGAGCGCCTCCGAGTCGCCGAGTCGCGCGGCCGGCAATCCCCTCGCTTGGATCTTGATCACCGCGACGTCGCTCTTCGGATCGGTGCCGACGATCTCCGCCTCGTACTCTTCGCCGTCGGAGAGCACGACCGCGACCTCCTTGGCGTCCGAGACGACGTGGTTGTTCGTCACGATGTACCCGTCGGAGGAGACGATCACGCCCGAGCCCAGCCCGCGCTGGAGGATCTCGCCTCCCTCCTCGTCTCCGAACGGCATGCCGAAGAAGCGGAAGAACTCGTTCATGTCCGGTCCGCCGAACGATCGGGAGGTCTGGATCACGCGGCTGCTCGTGATCGTCACGACCGACGGGACGACCTCGCGCGCGACCGCCGTGAACGCTTGCCCGAGCCCCTTGGCCGACGCGATCGCCTCGCGGTCCGCGGCCGGATCGTCCGCCGCCCGCGCCGATGGGCTCGTCCCCGCCGGTTCGAGGAAGGTCCCGGCGGCGGCGAGCGCGGATGCGACGATCACCGCGAGGAGGGCCGCTTGCAGGCGCCGCCCCGTCTTTCCGGTTCGAATTCCTATGTGGCTGTCCATGACGCATCTCCTTTCGAAGCCGGGGCGGATCGCCCCGGCCGGTTCGTTCTCGTATCTCTTGTACCATGCGGGGGGCGCTCGGTTCCGGTCTTTTCCGGCGAGGGATCGAGTGGAAAAGGGGGCGGTTTCGGCTACAATCCCCCCGACGGCCCGGAAGGAGGGACGTGTGGCTCGGCGCGGTTTCTTCCTCTTGATTCTGATTCTGCTCGCCGCCGCGGCGATATTCCTCCTCGCGCGCCGCCCTCCGGCGCCCGCCTCTCCCGTGGCGGAGGTTCCCTTCGTGCTTCCGATCGCCCCCGTGGGGATCGTGTCCGAGGTCCCCGTGGAGATCGTCTGGCGGGAAGTCCCCGGCGCAAGCGGCTACGAGGTGGAGATCCTGGACGGGAGGCTGGAGCCGCTCGGGAAACGGAGCACGAAGACCGGGCGCCTGCCCATTCCGGAGGAGGCCGCCGGGCGCCTCCGCGCGGGCGAGGCGCTTCATTATCGAATCCGCGCGAAGAGCGGGTTCCCCCCGAAGGACCTGACCGTTTCCGAGCCGGTCTTCTTCCAGCTCTCGCAGACAGCGGCTCCCTAGGAACGTGATGGCGCGGCGGTTCGGCACTCTCCTTGCGTATCCGGCTCGTCGGGGGAGCCCCCTGAGCTCCCCGGAGGGCTCCATGAGTGCAACCTGAAGCCCGATAAGAGGATAAAGTGCGCGTCCGGGGCCGGCGGTCCCGGCGCCGTGGCGCGGGGACACGCCCGGTGAGTCCGGCGGCCCCCGCGCGGGAGGAGATCGAACATGAAAAGGAACCTGCGCACGTCGTCTCTCGCCTGGATTCCCGTCCTGGCCATCGTCGCGGGATGCGGACAGTCGATCGAGATGGAGCGGCTCGACCCGACGACCGACCTCCAGTACGACACCAAGTGGTCGCATCGGGACAACCAGCTCGCCGCGGATCAGCTCGTCGAGTCGCTTCTCGCGGCCCCATGGATCGCCGAGTTCACCGCGCTCCGGCCGGGCGAGAGGCCGGTGATCGTCGTCGACGAGGTCACCAACGCGACCGCTGAGCACATCGACGTTCGGGCGCTCACCGACATGATCCAAACGAAGCTCGTCAAGTCGCAGCGCGTCCGTTTCCTGAACAAGGAGGCGAGGGACGCGATTCTTGAAGAGTATAAGTATCAGTCCTCGGGCGCCGTGGATCCCTCGCGCGCGGTCCGCACCGGCCGGCAGGAAGGAGCGATGTACATCCTGACCGGAGATCTTTCCTCGATCCAGTCGACGCTCGGGAAGAAACGGATCGTGACGTACAAGGTCACGCTCCAGCTGACGAGCCTCGAGTCGGCGGTGATCGAGTGGACCGACGACCTCGAGATCGCGAAGCATTTCGAGGCGAGCGGGACCCGGCTGTAGATCCCGCCGGACGATCCCCAATGCGGCCGCGGCTCATCTCCTCCTCGTTTCGCGGGCGGTTCCCGCTTCGTGCGGGGGAGTGCGCGCTCCTCGTCATTCTCCTGTTCGCCGCCGCCGGCTGCGGGGCGAGCGGGCTCGAGAAGAGACGGAAGGGGTACGAGGCGTTCTATCGGGGAGACCTCGACGGGGCCCTCACGACGCTGGAGAGGAAGGCGCGCTCGAAGGATCGTCTTCTCGCGGCGCTCGATCGCGGGGTGATCCTTCACACTGCGGGACGCACCGAGGAGTCGAACGAAGCGTTCGCCCGGGCGGAGGAGATCCTCGAGGAGGTGGACGTCCTCGACCTCTCCGATCAGGCGACAGCTTTTCTCATAAATGATTATCAGCTCGAATATCAAGGGGAGGACTTCGAGAAAGTCCTCGTCCATCCGTTCAAGGCGCTGAACTACCTCGCTCAGGACGACAGGTCGGCAGCGCTCGTCGAGTGCCGCGCCCTGAACAACCGGCTCGTCGAGATCCAGGAGAAGTACGAGAAGAAGAACGTCTACGCGGAGGACGCCTTCGCAAGGTACCTCTCCGGCATCATCTACGAATCGGAGGGGAACCGGAACGACGCGCTCGTCGCCTATCGCCTCGCGGTGGCGGCGTTCGACAAACACGGAGAGGCGTACGGGACGCCGTTTCCCGCGTCTCTTCGATCGGCGGTCCTTCGCCTCGCCGAGGCGCAGGGGCTGGGGCCGCTCGTGGCGGAGTTCCGTGAGCGCTGGCCGGACGCGGAGTGGACTCCGTATGCCGAGCGAAGGAAGTCGGCCGAGATCGTCCTCGTCCTCGAGAACGGGCAGGCGCCGGTGAAGGAGGAGAAGCGCTTCGACGTCGTGGCGGGAGAGGAGATCTTCTCCCTCGCGTTCCCGTCGTACCGCGCGATTCCGCCCCGGGCGGCGTACTGCGTTCTTCGGGCGGGGGGCGTCTCGGCGCGGACGGAGCTCGCCGGGGACATCGCCGCGATCGCGGAGAAGGACCTCGAGGATCGCTATGGCCGGGCCGTGGCGCGGATGATCGCGAGGCTCGTCGTGAAGCACGTCGAGGTGGACCGCGTGAAGAAGAAGAACAGGATTCTTGGCGCCGTGCTCAACATCGCGAACACCCTGAACGAGCGGGCGGACCTTCGGAGTTGGGAGACGCTTCCGTCGAACTTCCAGATCGCCCGCCTCTCGGTCCCGCCCGGAACTTACGAGAAGGTCGAGATCGATCTCTTTTCGCATCAAGGAAATCGTCTGGAGACAATCGATCTCGGTCCGTGGGAGATGGAGCCGGGCCGCACTCGCTTTCTCTATCATCGCACGATGGAGTGAGTTTCGGGTAAGTTCGCGTGACTAGTTCCGGTGCTAGTTCCGGCGGTGGTAGTTTCGGTGCTAGTTTCGGTGCCAGGCTACCGATCTCTTAGTCCCGGTGCCATAGGAGTTCTAGGTGGGCAGTTTCGGTGCCAGGCTACCGATCTCGACTTTCGGAAGTTCCGGTGCCAGGCTACCGATCTCGACTTTGAAGTTTCGGAAACAAGATCGGTGGGCAGTTTCGGTGCCAGGCTACCGATCTCGACTTTTGCGGGTTCCGATAGTTTCGGTGCCAGGCTACGGGATGGAGTTCCGGTGCCAGGCTACCGATCTCGACTTTGAAGTTTCGGAAACAAGATCGGTAGCCTGGCACCGGAACTTGGCACCGGAACTGGCAAGATCGGTAGCCTGGCACCGGAACTTCCTGGCACCGGGACTTCTCTGGAAACAAGATCGGTAGCCTGGCACCGGAACTAGATCGGTAGCCTGGCACCGGAACTTGGGCACCGGAACTCCCTGGCACCGGAACTCCAAAACTCCAAGGAGAGGGATGAGGCGCACGAGCAGGAACCGAGGCGAGCCGGCCGCGCTCCCTGTCATCATCTTCCTGGCCGGCTTCTCCTTCTTGGTCTACGAGGTTTCCTGGCAGCGGCTGCTCGCGCTGGTTCTCGGGGCGACGGTGACGGCGTCGACGCTGGTGCTGGCCGTGTTCATGGCCGGGCTCGGCGCGGGAGCGTACGTGTGGGCCCGCGCGCCGGGCGCTCGGCGAGACGCTCGCCGGCTTCTTGGACTTCTGCTGGCGGGCATAGGGGGTTCGAGCGCTCTCGGCTACGGGCTCGCGACCTTGGCCCTCCCAAGGATCCAAACGGCTCTCGCCGCGCGTTCTTTCGCCGCCGGCCCGGCGGATGCGCTGGTCTTCGCTCTCGCCGCGTGCGTCCTCCTCGCGCCGACCTTCCTGATGGGAGGCGTCTTCCCGCTCGTGGCTGGGCTCGCGGTGCGCTCCGGCGACCCCATCGGGCGATCGCTCGGCCGTCTCTACGCGCTCGAGACTCTCGGAAGCGCGCTCGGCGGGCTGGCCGCGGGGTTCGTCCTCCTGGGCGCGCTCGGCCAGCGCGCCACGATGGGGCTGGCCGTCGCCATCGACCTCGGTCTCGCCGTCTGGCTTTTTTCCGCGCGCGGATCGACGGCTCCCGCCGAGGCGCGCGAAGCGCCCCAGCCCGCCCCCGCGTCGGCCGCCTCGAAAGGCCGAGAGGCCGCGCTCGTCGCCGCCTTCGCCTGCGGGTTCTGCATCCTGGCGTTGCAGGTCCTCTGGCTCCGCATGCTCCGCATCTATCTGACCAACACGAGCTACACCTTCGCGCTCGTTTCCTCGCTCGCGATCCTGGGCGCCTTCGCGGGGAGCGCCTTCTACGCGCGTCGCGGGACGGGGAGGGCCGACCCGGTGCGCGCGCTGGCCGGCGCCCTCCTCTTGCTCGGCGCCTCCGCCGGCGCGGGGCTCGCGCTCCTCGCCCGCATGCCCCAAGCGCTCATGTTCCCCTTCGAGTCGTTGCTCGCCGATCCGATGCTCCGCGTGCTCGGCATCCCGCTCGTGGCGGCGCTCCTCGTCGTCGTTCCCCCCGCCGCCTGTTCGGGTTTCGTCTTTCCTCTGGCCTGTCGCCTGGTGATCCCGGACCGGGCGCGCGTCGGGCGCGGCGCGGGCCTCGTGCTCATGGTGAACACAGCGGGAGCCGTTCTCGGCCCGGCGGCGGCGGCGTTCCTCTTGCTTCCAGGGCTCGGCGCCGTGCGATCGGTGCTCCTCCTGCTTGCCCTGATCGTCGCGGCCGCGTTCTATACGCTCGCCCGCGGCGGCGCGCGGTCGCCCGGCTGGATGCGGGCGGTCGTCGGGACGGGGGCTGCCGTCCTCACGGCGCTCATGCTCCTCCTGCCGAACGTTCGAATCCTCCCGCCATCCTTTATCCGCTTCGATCGCGAGATCCTCTTCTATCGCGAGTCGGTGGAGGGGACGCTGACCGTGGGGCGGGACCCGGGGCCCGGAGGCGCCAAGCACACCTACGTGAACAACAGCGCCGTGATCGGCTCCTCCTACGACGCGATCAAGGTCGTCAAAATGGTCGGTTACCTCCCCTACCTTCTCGGGCTCGACTGCCGCGAGGTGCTCGTGATCGGCTTCGGCATCGGCGTGACGACCTCGGCCATCGCCTCTCTCCCCGCGGTCGAGTCGATCGAGTGCGCCGAGCTTGTGCCGGGCCTCGCCGAGGCATCAATCCACTACCGCGACCTGAACGGCGGCGTGGCCGGCGATCCGCGTCTCATGATCATCGCTGGCGACGGCCGTCACCACCTCCAGCGAAGCGGGAGGACCTACGACCTCATCTCCTGCGATCCGACCCACCCGATCCTCGGTTCGGGCAACCTGTACACGCGCGACTACTTCGACCTCTGCCGACGGCGCCTGAAGCCCGGCGGCATGGTGTCGCAGTACTTGCCGCTGCACAAGCTGGGGCGGGAGGAGTTCTTGGGGATCCTCCGCACCTTCCAAGATGTCTTCCCGCACTGCACGGTGTGGCTCGGGCACTCGCACGCGGTGATGCTCGGCGCGCGCGAGCCTCTTCGCGTCGACTTCCGCCAGTGGGAGAAGCGGGCGGCCGCGCTCGCGGCGGACCCGCGCTTCCACAGCGACCCGTATCACCTGGCGGCCACGCTGATGCTCACGGGAGAGGGGATCCGGACGCTCGCGCCTCATGGGTGGATCCACACGGACGACCGGTCGTACACCGAGTTCTTCGCCCCGCGCTGCCTGGATCCGGGGAACGCCGCGGCGAACCTCCGTCTCCTCATCGAGGCCCGCACCGATCCGGGCGTCCTCTTCACGGACGTTCCGGACCCGGAGCGGATGGCCCGATACGTCGAGGGGAGCCGGTGGCTGGCCGAGGCGTCTTTCCACCTGCTAAACGGCGATGCTCCCAACGCCCAACAGGCGCTTCGCCGCGCGCACGAGGTCAATCCCGAAGATCGGGAGGCGTCCTTTCTCTTGCAGCTTCACTTCCCGAGGGACCACCAATCAACGTCACGTCGCCGGATCGACTGACCGCAAGCTTGGGTGACAGGCACCGAACCCGCCAGCGCAAGCCGGCATCCGCAGGGCTCAACCGTGGTCCTGGTCGGCACGGAGGATGCCCCTCCCGTAGTTGGAGGTTGAGAGACGAGGGCGGCGGCTCTCTCCGCCCGATCGTGTAAGATCGGGTGCAGACAACCTCTCAACGAAAGGAGAGAACCGCCATGAGAGGATCGTAC
>VGIW01000124.1 GCA_016867715.1 Candidatus Eisenbacteria bacterium
ATCCCCGCCTCGGCCGCCTTCCGAACCTCTGGGTTCTCCTTTCGGATCGCGGAGGAGACGACGACGACGTGCGCCTCGCAGACGAGGTCCGATTCGTGCCCCTCGACGATCTTCGCACCGAGCCCCTCGAGGCGCTCGGTCACATCGGTACGCCGGAGGTCGGAGCCGGTCACTTCGAAGCCGAGGTTGAGGAGGATCTCCGCGATCCCGCTCATCCCGGTCCCGCCGATGCCGACCAGATGAATCCTCCGCACCCTTCCGAACATCGTCTTACCGAACGCCGCCTTCCTCGACTCCTGAATCGTTCGTGTGAGAACCTTCAATCCCTCCCCCCTTCCCGACCGCGGCCAGGATCTCCTCGGCGATCCGCCGCGCCGCCTCCGGCCGGCCGAGCGCGCGGGCCCGGCGGCCCATCTCCAGCCGCCGCGCCTCGTCGTCCAGAAGCTCCTTCATCGCGCGCCCGAGAATCTCGGGCGTCAACCTTTCCTCTTCGAAGTGAAGCGCCGCGCCACGCGCGGCGAGAACCTCCGCGTTCCGCGATTGATGCCGGTCCGCCGCCGAAGGGAACGGGATCAGAATCGACGGCAGGCCGAGCGCGGTGATCTCGGCGAGAGTGGAGGCGCCGGCGCGGCAGACAACGAGGTCCGCCGCGCCCAAGGCGTCTCCCATGTCGGTGAGGAACGGGACGGGGCGCACGAGGAGAGCGATCCGGCTGCAGGATTCCCGAACCGTCTCGTAATCGGCCTCTCCGGTTTGGAAGAGGACCTGAACCCCATCTCTCGCCTCCCACCTCTCGAAAGCCTCCCGGACGATGCGGTTCATCGTCCGGGCCCCCTGGCTGCCGCCGACGACGAGAATCGTGCGGCGCCGATCGTCCAACTCGTACCGGCGGATCGCGCGCTCCCGGTTCCCCCGAAGGATCTCCGGGCGGACCGGGTTCCCGGTGACTCGGGCGCGCGCGCGCGCCGGAAGACCCTCGCGCGCCTCCTCGTAGGCGAGGAAGACGCGCCGCGCGAAGCGGGCGTTCCAGCGCGTGGCGACGCCCGCGATCGTGTTCTGCTCCGCGGCGAAGACGGGGACGCGAAGGAGCGCCCCCGCGAACGCGACCGGCGTGCTCGCGTATCCTCCCATCGCGACGACCGCGTCCGGCCTCCGCCGAAGAAGAAGCGCGAGCGATCGGATCACGGCGATCGCGAGGCGGAGGAAGAACCCGGCGAGAGCGGCGCGGTTTCCCCGCGGCATGCCGCGCACCGGGATCGACCGCCACGGAATCCCGTACGGTTCGAGAAGCCGCGCGCCGCGGACCCCGCCGATGATGAAGAGCGGCTCGAGATGCGCGCGCGCGCGAAGCTCCTCGATCACCGCCACCGCGGGGAAGATGTGCCCCCCGGTTCCGCCGCCCGCGAAGACCACCCTCATGGACTCCTTTTCCCGAGGCGCTCGCGCGCGAGATCCGCCGAGGCGAACGAGCGCCGGTACGACTGCCTCGAAATGTTGAGAAGCACGCCGGTGCCGAAAAGCGCGACGATGATCGACGAACCGCCGTAGCTCACGAACGGAAGCGGAACCCCGGTCGTCGGCATTGCGTCGGTGACGACCGCGACGTGCATCATCGCGTAGAGCGCGACGAGGAAGGTGATCCCCGACGCGAGCAGCCTTCCCTCGCGGTCGGGGGCGCGCGCGGCGATCCGCATCCCGCGCCACGCGAAGAGAAGGAGGAGAACCATCACGGCTCCCGTCCCGACGAGGCCGCCTTCCTCTCCGATGATCCCCAGAACGAAGTCAGTGTGCGAATCGGGGAGGAAGAAGTACTTCTGCTTCGACTGCCCAATGCCGACCCCCGTAAGGCCTCCCGATCCGAGCGCGATGAGCGACTGATCGACCTGGTAGTCGGATGCCTTCTTGTCCTCCCGCCCGTCCTTTCGGTCGAGAATCCGGTCGAGCTGATACGGGCAGGCTGCGACGGAGACGGCGGCCACCACGAGGAAGAGCGCGGCCACCTTGGCAAGATGGATCAAGCGGATTCCTCCCACGAAGAGAACGAGCATCGAGAGGGCCGCGACATGCACGACCGCCGAAAGGTTCTTCTGGAGCGCGATCAGCACGATGACCAGCCCAAGCACTCCGATCGGCGGGACGAGAGGACGAAAGACCTCGAGGCTTCGCTGCCTTCTGGAAAGAAAGCTCGCCAGGTACACGATGATGAGGAGCTTGGCGAGCTCGCTCGGCTGGAACGAGATCGGCCCCCAGCGGATCCAGCGGCGCGCCCCTCGCTCCTCGTCGCCCCACCCGATGAAGAGGACGAGCACGAGAAACGCGATTCCGATCCCTATCAAGAGACGCGAGCGGCGCGTGAGCGTGCGATAGTCGGTCCGATAGGCGGCCCAAAGCCCGAAGAGGGCGATCGCCACGCGGACCAAGTGGTTCTTGAGGAAGTAATGCGGGTCTCGAAACAGCTCCGCCGCGCGGAAATTGCTCGCGCTCGACACGACCACGATCCCGATCCCGACGAGAAGGAGAACGACGGCGAGCAGGATCCGGTCCGGCCCGCAGCGCTCCGCCCGGAATCCCTCGGATGATCCTTCAGTCTTCATGTTTTTCCCTCTCGGCGAGCCCCCGCACCGCCTCCTTGAACACCCTTCCCCGGTCCTCGAAGTCGCGGAACCAATCGAAGCTCGTGCACCCGGGAGAGAGGAGGACCACATCTCCCTTCCGCGCCATCCGGTACGCCAACAGAACCGCCTGCTCCATCGAGTGTGCGTAGCAGCGCTCGGGCAGCTCCGGGAACGCCTCGTCGATGAGCCGCCGGGCCTCGCCGATCAGGACGAGCCCCCGCACGTGGATCGACACGAGATCCCGAAGATCGCGGAAGTTCGGCTTCTTCGGCCGCCCGCCCGCGATCCACACGATCGGCGCGTCGAAGCTTTGCAGCGCGACCGCCACCGACTCCACGTTCGTGGCCTTCGAATCGTTGATGAAGGAGATGCCGTTCACGATCGCGACCCGCTCGAGACGGTGCTCGAGGCCGGGGAACGATCGGAGCGTCTCCCGGATCACCGCGTTCGGCACGCCGAGCACCTTCGCGGCCGCGACCGCCGCGAGCGCGTTCGTCCGGTTGTGCGGGCCGGGGATCGCGATGTCCCTCTCGAGCGCGACGAGCTCCTCCCCCTCGAGCGCCGAGAGGATCTCCCCGTAGCGAAGGTAGACGCCCGGGATGCGGCCGTAGAACGACCGGCTGATCCACGCGCATCGAGGCGCCTCGTTCCGCGCGAGCGCGCGGCAGGCGGGGTCGTCGTAGTTCAGGATCGCCCAGTCGGCCGAGGTCTGGTTCTCGAAGAGGCGCGCCTTGATCCGAGCGTACTCCTCGAAGCTCCCGTGCCGGTCCAAGTGGTCTTCGGTGATGTTGAGGAGAACGGCCACGCGCGGGCGGAAGGAATGGATTGTTTCAAGTTGAAAGCTCGATACCTCGACCACAACGAGATCCGGATCGCGGTAGGGACCGACGACGCCGGAGAGGGCGCGCCCGATGTTCCCCGCGACGGCGACCCGGCGGCCGTCCTTCGCCAGGATCGCGCCGATGAGCTCCGTCGTCGTCGACTTCCCGTTGGTTCCGGTGACGGCGACGAGGGGGCAGTCGGACGAGCGGAACGCCAGCTCGATCTCCGAAAGAACCTCGATCCCGCGCGCGTCCGCCTCGCGAAGGATCGCATGGTCCCGCGGGAATCCCGGGCTCACGACGACCCGGTCGATGCCGTCCAGGAGGCGCGGCTCCGGCTCGCCGAAATGGAAGCGCGCCCCTTCCTCTTCCCACGCGCGGAACTCCGGAGCTTGGTCCGCGGGCGGCTCGTTCCGGTCGTACGCCAGCGGGACCGAGCCCAGGCGAAGGAGGAGGTCGACCGCCGCCCGCCCGCTCCGCGCGGTCCCGAGGACGAGGTACTTCTCGTTCTTCCAGTCCGTCATCGCAGCTTCAACGTGCTGAGGGAAAGGAGCGCGAAGAGAATGCCGATGATCCAGAAGCGGACCACCACCTTCTCCTCCGTCCAATTCTTCAGCTCGAAATGGTGATGGAGCGGCGCCATGAGGAAGATCCTCTTCCCCCGCCAACGGAAGGAGGCGACCTGCAGCACCACCGAGAGCACTTCCATCACGAAGACCCCGCCGACGAGCGCGAGGAGAAACTCCATCTTGATGAAGATCGCGACCGCGCCGAGAGCCCCGCCGAGCGCGAGGGAGCCGGTGTCCCCCATGAAGACATCCGCCGGATGCGCGTTGAACCAGAGAAAGCCGAGCGAGGCGCCGACGAGGGCGCCGCAGAAGACGGTGAGCTCTCCGACCCCGCCGAGAAACGGGAGGTTCAGGTACTCGGCGAAGCGGACGTTTCCGGTGACGTAAGCCATCCCCGCGAAGGTGAAGGCGCCGAGGGCGACGAGACCGATCGCGAGGCCGTCGAGGCCGTCCGTGAAGTTGACGCCGTTCGAGGCGCCGGTCAGCACGAGCACGACGAACGGGAGATAGAGATAGCGGAAGTCGATCACGACGGTCTTGAAGAAGGGGACGGTTGTCTTGGTCTCCCAGCCGGGCGCCGGCGGGTCGAGCATGAGGACCGCGCCGAGGAAAAGACCGAGGAGAATCTGTCCGGCGAGCTTGTAGCGCCCGGCGAGGCCGCGCGGGTAGCGCTTCACCGCCTTGAGGTAGTCGTCGAGGAAGCCGATGCCGCCGAGCCAGAGCGTCGTGAGGAGCGCGAGCTGGACGTACCGGTTCGTCATGTCCGCCCAAAGGAGTGTGGGGACCGCGACCGCGAGAAGGATGAGGATCCCTCCCATCGTGGGGGTCCCCCTCTTCGCGCGGTGCGTCTCCGGGGTGAGATCGCTTCCGGCCTCGAGGAGCTGGCTCTTCCGCAGGCGCCGGATGATCCACGGGCCGAGGAGAAAGCAGAGAAGAAGGGCGGTCACCGCCGCGTACGCGCTCCGGAACGTGATGTAGCGGAACACGTTGAAGATTGAAAGAGAGTCGCGGAGCGGATAGAGAAGGAAGTAGAGCATCTAGCGATTCCCCTCCGCGGCGGCGGCGAGCGAGCTTCGGAGATCGCCGAGAATCTCCTCCATGCGCATCGCGCGCGAACCTTTGATAACCAAACAATCTCCCGCCTCGAGATCCGAAGCGAGGCGCGCGCCGAGCCCCTGGCGCTCCTCGATCCGCTCGACCCGATCCGCCGGAAGGCCCGCGCGGAGAGCTTCCTCGGCGGTCCATCGGACGCATTCTCCGACGAGAACGAGCCGGTCGAGCCCCGCGCGGGCGGCCGCGCGCCCGACCTCGCGGTGGTCCTCCTCCTCGCGGTCCCCGAGCTCGCGCATGTCGCCGAAGACGAGAACCCGCTTCCCCTCGATCTTCACGTGTTGGAGGAAGTCGATCGCGCCCCGCGCGGAGGCGAGGTTCGCGTTGTACGTGTCGTCGATAAGGAGAACCCCTCCGGCGCGCTCCGGACGGAAGCGGCCCGGAGGGGGCTGGAAGCGGGCGAGGCCCGCGCGGATCGTCTCCGCCCCGAGACGGGCCCCGCGCGCGACCGCGAGGGCGGCGAGGAGGTTGTACGCGTTGTGCATCCCGTAAACCGGCGCCGCGAACGCCTCCCCTCCGACCGCGAGACGCACCCCGTCTTCGTTCCAAGGCTCCACGCGCTCCGGCCGGACCGCGCACGACTCGGACCAGCCGAACGTGCGCGCGGTTCGGCCTGTCCGCGCGACCGCATCGAGAAGCGCCGGATCGTCGCCGTTCGCGTAGACGGCCGCCTCTCCCTCGAGATACGAAAGGAGACGGCACTTCTCGCGGGCGACATTCTTCACGCTTCCCAACCCCTCCAGATGCGCGGCGTGCGCGTTCGTGAGGAGCGCCGTGTCCGGCCGCGCGAGGGCGCCGAGCGCGTCCATCTCCCCCGGCGCGCTGATCCCGAGCTCCACCACCGCCCAGCGGTGCGCCACCTCGAGGCGAAGGAGCGTGAGCGAAAGACCGAGGATCGTGTTGAAGTTCGCCGGAGAGGCGAGGGTCGGCGCGTCGGCCGAGAGGATCGCGGCGAGAAGCTCCTTCGTCGTCGTCTTTCCGTTCGACCCGGTGACGGCCGAGAGGCGCGGCGAGAATCGCGCGCGGTGCGCGGCGGCGAGACGTACCAGCGCTTCTTCCGCGTCGGCGACGGCGAGAATCCTCTCGCGCGGAAGATCGGCCGGAAGATCCCCGGCGCGGTCCTTCCGAACCACGGCGAGAGAGGCTCCCTTTCGAAATGCTTCACCCACGAAGCGATGGCCGTCGGTCTTCTCGCCGGGAAGAGCGAAGAAGAGATCCCCCGCACGGAGCGTCCGCGTGTCGATCGACGCGGAAGGCCCCCCGCGCGGGCCCTCCGCCGGGGCGGGGCCGAGCGGCGTCCCCGCGAGGATGCGCGCGAGCTCGCGGACGGAGTAGCCGTTCACCGGCCTCCCTCCCTTCGCTCGTCCAGAAGCTCCTCCGCGATGTGCCGTTCGTTCCAGGGAAAACGCTCCAACCCGACAATCTGATAGCGCTCGTGCCCCTTCCCCGCGAGGACGACCGTGTCCCCCTTGCGGGCGAGGGCGAACGCGCGGGCGATCGCCTCCCTCCGGTCGGGGATCCCTTCGTAGACGCCGTTCCCCTCGCGGAGGCCCGCTTCGATCTCGAGCCGAATGTTCTCCGGATCCTCGGTGCGCGGGTTGTCGTCCGTGAGAAAGACGAGGTCCGCCTTCTCGGCCGCGATGCGCCCCATGATCGGCCGCTTCCCCCGATCGCGGTCCCCCCCGCAGCCGAACACGAGAAGGACGCGCTTCTCCGTCAGGAGGCGGATCGTGTCGAGGAGCCGAAGGAAGCCGTCCGGCGTGTGCGCGTAGTCGATCACGACGCCGAAAGGCTGCCCGCGGTCGACCCGCTCCATCCGGCCGGGAGGCGTCTCGCACTCCGCGAGCCCCGCGGCCGCCTCGCGGAGAGAGAGTCCGGATTGAAGAACGAGCCCGACCGCCGCGAGCGCGTTCGAGACGTTGAAGGCGCCCGGAATCGGGAGGAAGGCTTCCGCCTCTTCTCGTCCGCAAAGAAACCGGAGAGCGGTTCCGCCGATCCCGGACCGGAGGACGACGGCTCGAAGATCCGCCCCCTCGGCTTCTCCGTAGACGATGCGTGGAAGGGGCGAGATACCGAGAAGGCGCGCGCCCGTTTCGTCGTCCGCGTTGAGGACGGCCGAGGCGACCTCGATCCGGTCGTCGGCGATCTCCGCGGGAAGAAAGAGGCGCATCTTCTCGCGGCGGTACGCCTCGACGCTCCCGTGGAAGTCGAGATGGTCGCGCGTCACGTTCGTGAGGGCCATCGAGCGGAATCGGAGCGCGACGAGACGCCGGAGCGCGACCGCGTGCGAGGAAGCCTCCATCGCGACCGCGCGCGCGCCGTCCCGCCGCATGCGCGCGAGGATCCGGTGAAGCATGTCGGGGCCGGGCGTCGTGTGCGTCGCGGGAAGCTCGTGCGTTCCCCAGCGGCATCCGAGCGTGCCGATGAGCCCGCACGCGCGCCCCGCCGCATCGAGGATCGAGCGGACGAGGAAAGTGACGGTTGTCTTTCCGTTCGTTCCCGTCACGCCGAGAAGATCGATCGCGCGGCTCGGATGCCCGTGGACCTCGGCCGCGGCAACGCCGAGGGCGAGACGCGCGTCGGGAACGACGATCTGCGTGAGCGGGACGGACGCGATCGCGCGCTCGACGATCGCGGCCGGCGAGCCCTTCTGGAGGACATCCGAAAGGAAGT
>VGIW01000125.1 GCA_016867715.1 Candidatus Eisenbacteria bacterium
TCGGGAGTCGCCCGCTTCGCGCGGGCGGAAAGCGCCCCTACTTCAGCATCACCGTCTTGCCGCTGTCCGTGAACTCGGGCGCGGTGATCCGGTAGAAATAAACGCCGCTCGGGCAGTTCCGCCCGGCGTCGTTCCTGCCGTCCCACGTCACGGTGCTCGTCGCGCCCGCCGGCTCGTTCGCCTCGTGCAGTTTGCGGACGTGATTCCCCGCCGCGTCGTACACATCGACGTTCACGAGCCCGGCCCGCGGGATCGAGAAGACGATCGTCGTGGTCGGGTTGAACGGGTTCGGGATGCTGCGCGAGAAGGCGGCCTTCCCCGGAACCGCGTCCTCGATCCCTGCGACGCACGGGTTGTAGTCTGTGTTCTGCGGGTCGAAGCTGGTCCAGCCGGCTGTCCACTGCTGGCTCATCGGGAGGGACGGATCGAAAGCGCCCCGATAGGTCACGACCTGGAAGCCGCCCAGGTACGGGTGCCCGAAACACGCGGAGCCGATCAGCTCGGAGCCTGTCGCCGGGACCGGGTTCGGGTTGTTGAAGTTCGTGAGGTCGGTGAGCCCGAGCGCGCTCGGGAGCCGCGTCGCGGAGCCGGTGTTGTTGAACCACGAAGTGTTGGTCCACGCGGTCACGCCGGCCCAGCGGGACTCGTCGTGCACGGAGGCGGACCCGCTCGGGTTCTCGCACGCCGCGAGGCTCACGCACCGGACCACCATGCAGCTGTCCGGAGTGCCGGTCGCGCAGTCGATCGTTCCCTGGTCGCGGATGCTGAAGCCCCAGCGGAAGCCGAGAAGGGCCGAGTTGAAGAGCTTGTGATGCGACCAGCGGCGGATCAATGCGGCGTACTGGTGCTTGTTCCCCGTCGGGAGGTTCGCGCACATCGTGTCGAGGCGCGCGGGCCCGACGAGGGTGACGTTCGAGAACGTCGGAGAGGTGAAAGGGACGTCGCCGCTTCCGGTGCCGTCGTTGTCCGACTCGAAACCGTTCGTCTCGCCGGTCGGGTCCCAGATGTTCGGATCTTTCATGCCGAAAGCGAACTGGATTTTGCCGCTGTATCCGAAGTCCGTGTCGAACTCATCGTCCGTGGTGCCGTAGGCCACCAAGTAGTTGGCATCGGCGGTTCCGCCGAACCACTCGAAGGCGTCGTCGAAGCAGTAGCTCACCTGCACGTGATGGATCTCGCTCCCGCTTCCGATCGCGCCCATCGTGAGGCCGTTCACCTCGTTGTTGAGCTGGAAGCGATAGCCCGCGTACTCGATGCGCACGTAGGTGAACTCGCCGATGTCGTGCGCGGCGTTCGAGCCTCCGTACGTCCCGCCGATGATCCCCCCCTCGATCAGCGGATCGACCTTGTTGCAGGGCGCGTCGCCGAGGAGGATGACGCCGCCCCAGTCGCCGCGCGCGCGGCTTCCGGGCGCCTTCCGGCTCGTGAACACGATCGGATCGGACGCCGTTCCGGAAGCGTGAATCTCTGCGCCGCGCGAGATGATCAGCGTCGCGGCCGTGTCGCCCTGAATGATCGTTCCGGGCTCGATCGTGATCGAGTAGGTCGAATCGACGTAGTACAAGCCGGTCAGCGTGTAGAGAGTGTCCGCGCCGAGGGTCCGGTCCCAGTTCTGGTGATACGGGGTGCGGCCCGTGTCGAGCCCGGGGCCGACCACGACCTCGGGTTTGAACGTAGAGGACGCTTCTCTCGACTCGGAGTCCGCCCGCGGCGTTGAAGCGCATCCAAGCGAGCGTGAACGGATGGTCGATCATCCCGTAGTACGCGCGAACCTCTTCCTTGCCGTCGTACTCTCCGGTGAAGCGGACGAGGGGGACGAACCGGAACTTGCCCGGTCCGTAGTTCTTGGGGAGGAAGATCGAGTCGAGAGGGAGCACGAGGAGCCCGTAGTTGCTCGGGGACAAGTACGACGGATCGGTCGCGTAGGCGTCGATCTCGTAATCGCGCTTTCGCGTCTCCGCGAACACGCCCGCCTTGAGATCCGAAAGGCCGAACGGGAGTCGAATGTCCGCGCTCGCCCCGCGCGAGCTCTCGCCGAGCGACGACCAGGTCCGGTAGTTCTCCTTGAGCGCCCAGAGGTTTCCGGTGCGCTCGAACTCGACGTGCTTCCGGTCGGGCTCGTACGCGTTTGAAGCCGAGCGGAACATCTTCCATTCGAGGCCGAGTTTGCGGAGCGCCCGGAACTCATGCGTCCCCGCGAGCTGGGTCGAGGAAAGGGTCCGCTCGTCCCAGCCGATCGTCTGCCGTCTCGCCCATTCTCCGGAGGCGGGGAGGCCTTCCGAAACGCTCACCTGTTCCTTCGCGTTCCGAACGATGCTGTTCCGAAGGCTGAAATCGTGGCCGCGCCCGGGACTGTACGCCAGGTTGAGAAGTCCGGCCCCGAGGACCGAGTAGCTGGAACGGGTCCCGTCGAACTTGAAGACGGGATAGCCCCTGTACGTGGGTTCCTGCTTGAAGTCGGTCCTGCCGTAGGATTGTTTGTAGTTCAACGAGCTGATGATCCCGAACTTGTGGCGGCCGAGAGACAATCGATCTCCATAGGAAATCCCGTAGGAGCCGTTGATCGGGGATTTCTTCGCGCGGACGCCCCAGGTGTTGCGAAGGGCCCGCGCGAGGTCGTCCCCCGTGACGTCGCCCGGGATCTCCCGGCTCCCGTCGTCTTTCGCGCGCCAGTCCGTGGTGCCTCCCTCGGACCGCAGGATCTCCCGCGTCGAAACGCCCTCGGCGTAGGTCGGCGAAAACGAGAGCTTGAGAATCCTGTTCGACGGGAAATCGAGCGTGTTGACCTGCACGAGGCCCCCGCTGAAATCCCCGGGAAGATCGGGCGCGGCGGTCTTCACGACCACCGTGCTCGAGAGGAGCGATCCCGGCACGAGATCGAATGTGAAGCTTCGCTTGTCGGTGTCGGTGTCCGTGCTGCTCACCTTTACCCCGTCCATGGTCGCCACGTTGTAGCGGTCGGTGACCCCTCGGATGTGGACATACTTGTCGTCAACGACCGAGAGGCCGCTCACGCGGCGGAGCACGTCGGCCGCGTTCGCATCCGGGGTCTTCTTGATCAGCTCGGCGCTCACTCCATCGGAAACGACGCGCGCTTCCTTCTGCAGGGCGACGACCGAGACTTCCGTGCTCTTCGCTTGTTCGCCCGCCACTTCGACCGCCTTCATCTTGAACTCGCTCGCCGCGAGCTTGAACGCGACGTTCGTGGTTTGGCCTTCTCGTACTTCGATCCCCTCAACGCGCAGGGTTTGATACGCGACGTGCGTGACGATCGCCCGGTAGAACCCGGCCGGGGGCTGCATGCGAAATGAGCCGTCCTCGCCGCTCACCACGCCGCCCGCCGCGGAGCCGGGCGCTCCCTCGGGTCGGTCCTCGCGGAAAAGAGCGATGCTCGCGTACGGAATCGGCTTCCCCGTCTCGGCATCGGTTACCCTTCCCGTGAGCACGGGGCGCGCGGCGCCCTGGGCATCGGCCGGGACGATCGCCGACAAGGCGAGAAGAACGATCGATGCGGCGATCAGGCCCCGCGTCCTTTCGCCGAGCGCTCTCGAAAACGAGTTCATTGCTTCCATTCCTCCTCTGCGCGGTCCGCGCCGAGAGAGGCCGCCGTCGCTGCGGCCCGCTCTTCGGGGAGTCGAGGGGACTGCGTCCCCCCGACGCGTCCGCCGTCTTCTCGATGTGTCGGTCGCGGGGTGGGGAGCCCCATGATGTTGCCTGCCCGTGAAGATCGGCGAACCTCCCGAAGACCGGGCGCCCGGCGGCGCACCTGCGCGACGTGTAAAGCATGAATCCTCGGGAGCGAATGCTCACGCCAAGGTTGAGTAAACGGGGACAAGATCGGAGGAGTCCCGTCAAGTTTCGGAAAGAATTGTAAGGAAATCGTTAGAAGGGGCCGCCCGGCGCGGGGTCGGGGCGTGATAGAATCGCCCGAAAGCGAACTTCTTCGCGGGAGGGATCATGGGAAGGATCGCGGTTCTGGGGGCGGGAATGGTCGGCAGCGCGATCGCGAAGGACCTCGCGCGGACGCATCGCGTCGTTCTCGTCGATCGGGACAGGAAGAAGCTGGCGGCGCTCGCCGAGGTTGAGGGAATCGAAACGAGATCGGAGGATCTGTCGCGCGAGGGCGCCGTCCGCCGCGCCGTCGAGGGGGCCGACCTCGTCGTCGGAGCGGTCCCCGGGTTCTTGGGATTCGGGGTTCTCCGGGCGATTCTCGAAGCGGGAAAGGACGCGGTCGATATTTCGTTCTTCCCCGAAGATCCTTTCGATCTCGATGATTTGGCGAAGAAGAACAACGCGACGGTCGTGATCGATTGCGGGGTTGCGCCGGGGATGAGCAACATCCTCCTCGGGCATCACGCGCGGGAAATGAGGGTCGACTTCTTCGAGTGTCTCGTGGGCGGTCTCCCGGTCCGGAGGAGCTGGCCCCATCAGTACAAGGCGCCGTTCTCGCCCATCGATGTGGTGGAAGAGTACACGCGCCCCGTCCGCATGAAGGAGAACGGCAAGATCGTGGTGAAGCCGGCCCTCTCGGAGCCGGAGCTCGTGGAGATCGATCCGATCGGAACCCTCGAGGCCTCCAATACCGACGGGCTCCGCACGCTCCTTCGCACGACGGCGGTCCCCGACATGAAGGAGAAGACGCTTCGATACCCCGGCCATTTCGAGTACATGCGCGTTCTCCTCGAGAGCGGGTTCTTCGGGAAAGAGCCGATCGAGGTGGGCGAAGCGCGGATCCGTCCGATCGACTTCACCGCGAGGCTTCTCTTTCCGCTGTGGCGCCTCGCGCCCGGCGAGGCGGACATCACCGTCATGCGCGTCCGGATCCGCGGAGACGAGGGCGGGAAGAAGAAGGAGCACGTCTATCGGCTTTTCGATCGGCTCGACGAGAAGACCGGGATCTCCTCGATGGCGCGGACGACCGGATACACCTCGTCGGCGGTCGCGAACCTCCTGCTCGACGGTCGCTTCACGCGCAAAGGAATCTGCCCGCCGGAGTACGTCGGGGCGGAGCCCGGGTGTCTCTCGCGGGTTTTCGACTACCTCGCGGATCGAGGCGTGCTCTACGAGCATGAGGCCAGGGAACCGCGTACGGAACAAGGATTCTACTAGTCTCACCGGGAGAACGGACGACCGGAAAAGACAGGAGCGTTCCAAGCCTCCTGCCGACAGATCCCAGAACTGGATCCTACCGGACGAGGAGGATCTTCCCCGTGCGTTCTTCCGTCCGGCCCATCTGTTCGACCGCGAGGCGGACGAAGTAGACGCCGGAGGCGACATCGCGCCCTTCGTCGTTCGTTCCGTTCCAAAGCGCTTCGTGCGTGCCCTCCCATTGAACCTTGCGGTCGAGGAGTGTTCGGACGAGGCGTCCGGAGAGAGTGTACACGCGGAGGCTTACCGTCGACCGTCCGGGAAGCGAGTACTCGATCGTCGTTTCAGGATTGAAGGGATTGGGACGGTTCCCGAGGAGCTCGGGCCGCGCGATCCGGGGGACCGCTTCTTCGACTCCGACGTACGACATGTTCGGACGATACTGGACGCCGGGCCATCCGAAGTTCGCCACGGTCCGGATGTACGGGTTCCCTTCGGGTTCCTCGAAGGCGTCGATCGCGGCGTGCGCGGCGTGGAGCGCCGTCGGGTAGTCCTGGAATGACTTCTCGACGAAGAGTGTCGCGAAGTCGCCATTGTTTAGGGCGACCCCGCCGCGCATGTTGAGAACCCCGAACACGGCGGAAGCGCGCAGCATGTGCGGTGCGGTGAAGAAATCGAACACGATGTTGGGGTACGCGAAGGTTTCGCTGTCGTCCGCGAAGCCGACCCCGCAGTTCGGCATGATCAGGATGAGCCGCTGGCGTTGGGAGAGGTCGGACATCTTGAAGCGCGGTTCGAACTCCCTCTGGATCCCGTATCCCGGCCATACGGTCGGCCCGGAAAGAAGGCCGAGCCCGACGATCTCCCGAAGGCCGGCGTCGATTCGATCGACGACCGCGTCCCGCTTCGCTTGAAAGCAGAGGCAGCAATAGTCGCTCTCCACGTATCGGGTCGTCGGGATCGCGTGCGAGGCGTAGATCTGCTCGATCGCGTCCATCGTGGGGGCGATCGTACCTTGCCGGTCGCACCATCCGTCTACGTCCCCTTCCATGAGGAGCGCGCCCGGCGGGCCGACGTGTTCTCCGTCGAGAAACTGCCACCACGAGTAGACGCTCTCCCATATCTGATACCAGAAGAACCCCGGCACGCGCGTCGTGAGCCAATCCGCCTTCCCGTCGCCGTCCATATCCGTGATCCACTGGTCCGACGCGCACGGCGACCAGTAGCACTGCCCGGTCGGGTCGTCGTAGCGATACGTATCCACGATGCTCGAGTCGGGATTCACGTGGGGGGATCCGACGATGCAGAGAGTGGGCCGGGTCGGCCAGCCGACGGCCGCGGCGAGGGAATCATGATCGCGCACGATCTCTTTGAGCGCGGCCGCATCCGGCGAGGCGAGATACCAGAGCCGGTAGCTCAGCCCGAAGCGCGACGAGAGGAGAACCCCCACTATGTTGGTATACGACATCATGAGCGAATCGGTCGTCGCGAAGAAGACGTCCGCCATTTGGAGATCGGATCGTTTCGTCGGCTTTCGGAAATCGACGAGCACGTCTTCCGGAATCTCGCCGAACTTTCGCCTCGCGATCTCCTCTTCGACCCTCACGTCCTCCGGAGCGCGAAGCTCCGGAGCCTCCTCCGCATCGCCGGCGGAGAGAACGAACGGTCTCGTGACGTCGTTCCGCGTGAAGGGGTCGTCGTCCACCTCCTCGACCCGAAACGCAAGAGGCGCGTGCGCCGGATCGATCCGGTCAAACGGAATCGTCCAGACGTATTCCTCTGCCCGGTCCGGCCCGCCGACCGCATCGGCCGAATCGAGACGCGCGATCCTCGTCACGCCCCCTTCCACCGAAACCTGGTCCACGTAGAGACGGACCGATCCGTGCTCCGGATAGGTGACGCATCGCACTTCGTAGCCGGACGGCGTCTCCCGCGCGCTCGCCGCGACGAACCGCGCGGCGGTGTTCGCGTCCACATACGTCGACTGATAGGGGATCACGAGATCGTCCCCGTTCGGCCCCCATCCGTCGCCGTCGAGCTCCACCCCGTTTTCGCGCGAGAGGATCTCGCTCGCCACGAGCTTGATGGAGACCGGGCCGGTGTCGTACGGCTTCAGCGTGGCTTTCAGCTCGACCTCCCCGCTCCCCCATCTTCGGTTCTGGATCTGGACGGGGCCGCTCGCACGAATCGCCCGGTTCGGATCGCGGGTAATATCGATCTTCGTGTCGAAGGTGATCCTGAGCTCGACCGAGCCGGTGGAGAGAATCGATCCCGAGGGAGGTTGGATGTCGATCACCGCAGGGGAGAGAGTCGTCTTTCCGTTGCCGTGATGCATGAAGATCGTGAGCCCCTTCGCATTCTCCACTCGGCGGTTCTGGATGCCGTAGCCGCCGTTCAATCCCCCGTAGAAGATCGCGCACTGAGAGGCGGCGGTGCCCTCCGTCACCTTGTAGGGAAAACCGACCATCTCCCGCGTGTTCCAGATGAGGTTGCCGTAGACCCCCGAGCTGCAAGAGGCCGCGACGACGATCGTGTTCCGGTCCTGAACCTGGTCGATGCTGGTCCAACAGAACCCGATCCAGTA
>VGIW01000126.1 GCA_016867715.1 Candidatus Eisenbacteria bacterium
GAAACAACGAGTTGCATCGAGACATCATCAAGACTCCCGGCTTTCGAGCGGGGAGGCACGCTCGTACAAGCCCTTCCACCCTTGCCCGCCCGGCGGAGTTCCCGCGGGGGAAGGGCGCCTTGGAATGGGTAAATGGTACCACGGATCGAGCAAGAGCGCTTCCCCTGGCTCGCCTGGGGCCGGTCTGGCTCTCACAATAGGATAGCTCCTCGGCCTTCGCCGGCTGAGATCTCCGAGGGATCCTCAGTGACTCGCGGTGCTGAGAGACAAGGCCGTCGTGTAGGGGGAAATCAAGGGGCGACCTGTCCACGGAAGTGTAAACCACTGCGGATGGGAGAAGAAGGAGCACCTTCTCTCAGTCCCATCCTCCCGCACCCGACGCCTTCCCAGTCCCGTTGTCGATCCGGGACCCGTCGCCCGCACGATGCCCGCTCATTTTCTATGCTCCACAAAGGTAATGTCCCCAAGGGAGGTCACCTGCGGAATCAACCTGTATTTCCCCTCGACGAGAATCACCGGTCTTTTCGTCCCTCCCCCAAGTTCTTCCATGTGTGTCGAGATCTCCAAGCTCTCGGCATTCTCACCTTGCGAAACCGCGCCCGCAACCCTGAACTGCCACCAATTCCTTCCACTCCTGTTGACCCAGAAGCTGACACCTGTGAACTTCACATCCTCGGTCTTCCCTGTCGTGCGATTCGTGTACTTGCCCCAGGCGACCATGTCCAACCAGCCGGACTTGGCGTTGTCGCCCTTCACAATCCCCTTGTCATCCAGGTAGACGACCCCCACGCCACTCAAGGGAGGATTCGTCATCGCCGAAGGATCATAGCTTGGGTGCGCCGCGGAAATGACCTTTGCCCGTCCATCCTGGCTCATCGCGCGAATGAAGGTTGTCATCTCGCCGACAAACACGTGTCGCGTGTTTTCGAACATGGGTGACGTCTTCCAGGCAGTAGCAAGTCCACCTCCTTCTCCGAACAGCGAGATTTCCGCCACCGGCGCGGGGTCATCGGTCTTTGAATCATAGAACCCCGGCGCGAGCTCGCTGGTGGTTCTCAAGGGTGGTTCCTTTTCTTTCCGGTTCTCGGGTGGTTTCGGCAACTTCTGCTCCGAAGGACCTTGAGCCTTGGATTCCGGGGCTTTCGCGACACCGGAGATACGCCCTGGAAACCCCGCGCTGTCGCTCGCTCTCGTTCCAGAGGCTATTGATTCGTGACTCATGACGCCCACGCCTGCCCCCTTCGGCTCACTGAACGAATCCCCCGGTTCTACGAACTGCAGGAGGGCTTTCTCGCGCTCCCTCTTGAGTTCTGCCATCCGAGCACTTGCTTCAACGGCATGCTCACCCGCGGGGAAGCGCTTCAGGTAATCACCATAGCTTGCCCGCGTGTCGCTCTCCATCGCCGTGATCCAGGCCAGCCATTCGATTCGCTTACGCGCTTCGCCGCAATGCTTCCCGTTGGGAAAGCGTCGGAGGAAGCTCTCCCACTCCTCCTCCTTCGAACTCAACTGGATACGACTCCAAAGTTGCTGCTCGAGTCTTCCGGCGGCATACACGCGCAGCGGACTCGCGGGGAACTCCGCGAGGAATTGCTCGGTCGCCTCGGGCGTGTCGATTGCACAAGCGTCCGCCCAGGCGATTTCCTCGGGATCAAGCCATTTCCCCTCTCGTTTCACAAGCCTGTACGAGAACGGATCGACCCACGCCCCTCGATAGGTAACAACCGTCCTCGGCCTCACGGCAGAGATGTTGTCCAAGATCCATAAGGGAGCGATCACGCCGGCCCCGATCGTGGACCATTTCCAGAATGCATCTTCCTTTGCGTGCTTCGACGCCAGCGCGGCCACGCCGCCGGTCAAGACTCCTCCGAACACGCCGCCGATCACCCCGTCCAGCGCGCCCCAAGATCGCGCAGCAGCTTTCGAGGAATAGTCCCTTTCCTTCAGTCCGTCGAAGAGCATTTTGTGATCGGACGGGTAGTACCAGACTTGTCGTTCAGCTCGAGCCTGTGTGCTCATGTCGGTCGCGACTCCCGATGTCACGGCACCGGCACCTCGCGACTCGGAAGTACTCGCCGAAGGTGAAGCCATCCGTCCCGCAGCACACCCTTGAAGAACCAGCATGAGGGCTATAAGCACCAGCCGAGGGCCCCTGCGAGCCCTCGCGCCGCACACATGCGCCGGAACGGTAGAAACCGACTGGCGCCGGCCCGGCGAACTATGCTCGTTGCTCAGGAACACAAGCGCCTGCATCGAGAATTCAGTGAACATATGTACCCCCACCGGACTCACGGGTCTCGGCCGGTACAATTCCAGGAGGCCCCGTGAGGGCCCCGGACTCGACGGAAGGACGCCGGAGGGGCCTCTCAATGAACAGCCAATCGATCCAAGAAGACACGAAAGGCGATCCCGAAAGAAGCCGCCTATAACCACACTCCGTCGCGGACCGGTATCTACTGATTACCATCACTGCACATGCCGCACACCGTGGTCTCACAGAGACCAAACCGTTCATTCTTGAACGGCGTCCTTCCGACACGCCAGGATCCTTATGAACTCCTTGTCATTCGAGAGTTCCCTTATCAATATCAACAGTCCCTCATCAGCCATCGCACCCACCTGCTCATAGCTGGGAACTGCATCATATCCTCTCTCGCCCGTCCATTTGGAGACCCTAACCCTCGAGTACCGCAACGTATCCAACGACCGACAATCCCCAGCGCCCTCGACCTGTATCTCGAACACGATCGATGTCACCCAGTTGTACTGGTTGTTTGCCTTCTTGAAGGCCTCATCGGTAACGAGCTTGAAAGGCAGCGACGAGAACTCCTGAACTCTTCCTAAAACACGGAAATCGCACGCTTCGTGATCGTTCGACTCGGCAACCAAAGCATGACCACTTCTCTCGAACTCGTTCTTTATCGCATTGGTTACTATAGAATCAACGGGGTTGCTGAAGGTCGGCACCCTGCCGTCAATTCCTTCGCGGGCGTCCTCCAGCGTCTCCACACAAGTCCTCAGCGGCGGCAAAAGTCCCAACAAGGTCTTCTCCTCCTGCGGAAGTCGGGGATCTCTTCTGATGGGAATCTGGGCGCTGTATATCGCATCGATCATGGCACTCATCTTCCGCCCCTGGGCTATCGAATACCCCGCCTTGTACCCGATATTGCCTGCCGTCACCCCGCAACCGAGAAGAACGATCGCTGCCGCAACCAGGGAAGCCCCGAAGAGAATGAACGTTCCCGTCTTCATCGAACCGCACTCCTTCTTCCGGATGTCTTTAGATCGCTCCGCCTGCCGTATTGGGCGATCCAACTCCCCGCAGGGCGCCAGGATCTCAACGCCTGATTCGTCTTTCACCTCGACAGCGCCAGGCACGGTCCAGTGCGAGGTCATGCGGAGGCGAGCACCCGGAACACTCTCCCCGCTTTCGATACGCTCTTTGCTCGAAACGCGTCTCTTCTCTCCCCCCTTTCGCCCATTCACTGTTCATCAGCGGATTCATGCCCTCTGCCTTGTTTCGAAAAGTAGAGAACCGGATTCACGGTCAGATCCATCTCCACTGCAATCAGCCCGTTATCGATCGTCGTTTCAACGTTCTCTACGCGAAGGTAATCGTTCATCACGTGTAGGTTGTATTGGTACATCAGTTCATCGGGGGGCAAATTTGGATGCTCCAGGATGAAATCAACGGTCGGCTCTTTCATTTCGCGCGGCGATTCGGTCGTCATGAGCCGCGATGAGGTCTCTCGACGTACCAGGTTCTGAGCCAGATTGTGGACCGCTTCCTGCTGCGCCTTCTTGTAAACGGACTGAACGAATTCCTCCTTTTGTTCCCTCTTCCGTTCCCGTTCTGGGTCGCCCAAGAACATCTTGGTTATGTAGTCGATGACTATGGCCGATGCGAATACGGTCTGTGGTGGTGAGTATCCGTAGCGAAATTTCTCGTCCACCATCGCGCTAAATCCTTTCGACGAAAAGTGCCAGTCCGTCACTCGGTCGATTCTCTCGAGGGAGATATTGTCGGGAGATGGAGGCCGCAGGTTCGGCATCGAGACGTAATAACGATCCGACTTAGAAAGGGTTAGCGCTCTGTCGGCTCCCATTGCCTTTGTCAGGTTCGCCGCTGCTCGTTCCAGCGGAGCACCCATCAAAGCCAATACGAGCGCGCAACGATTCCCGAACTCACCACCTTCACGGCCAATGGTGTCCGAGAGGAGGGAGATCGCTTCCTCGTCTCCAACATGGCGAATGCAGTCCGCGGTACGAAGAAGTATGTCGAAGTCATTGTGGTTCGCGATGACGATCGAGATGAGGGGTCCAACCGCCTTAGTGGTTCCGACCTCCTTCAAGGAGGAGACGGCCGTTTCGACGATCGCCAAGGTTGAGTCTTCGAGGGCGTCGATTAGAAGGGCTTCCGAATCATCGTGTTTGAAGTGAGATAGGTGTTGTAGGAAAAGCCTCACCTTCAAGGGGTCCGTGCAACTCTTGATCTTCTCAAGGTGAACTTCATATCGCTTATCCCCGAAGCCGAATAAGGCCTTAGCGGCCTCGACCCAGACGCGAGGATCTTCGTCATCAATGGTCAGATGTATCGGCTCGACCGCCCTTCTGTCCCCGAAAAAAGAGAGTGCCCGAATTCCAGCGATCCTCACTTCCGGATTGACGTCGCCCAAGGATTCGATCAGCTGCGGAACTGCGTTTGTGCATTCTAGGGCCGCCACCGCTTCGGCCGCCTGGACCCTTGTCCACACCACGTTGCTCTGAAGAGCGAGCTGAACCGGTTCGCACTTTCCTGCCTCTATGGCTCGCTCCTTGTCGATCACATATATGTCGTTGGGACTCCACCTGTCCACACTGCTTAATCTGAATCCCGATCCGATGTACGTCTTGTACCAATCAAGAACACCCAAGTCTGCATATAGCCACCTCACGTAGACCGGCTCCAGTTCTTTGCCTCGAGTTTGAAATCTCACTTCGCATGTTTGCTTCGGTAGTGGCGCAAACAAATTGCCGCCTGCATCTCTCGCAAGTCGGATCGTCCCGGGTGTGGTAGTTCTGTTGTTCGGCTCTTCTACGACATAGGCGACGGCTGTATCGGGATAGCATCTTACATTGATATCCAGGAGCCGCCTCGTGCTGCACCCCTCAACTACGATCGAGATTGAGAGAAGTACTAGCAGGTGGACGTAGTACATATTGGTTCGTTTCATGTCTTACCTCGCCGGTTTGTGCTCCAGTCATGTGGTACCACGCCGTCGGCATACTCCTTGTCTGCATGTCGCTCGAAGTCTTCCTGTGCAGCTATTAACTGTCGCATAAGCAATGGCCCGTACTCCGGGCGGGAGGTGGACGATGAGACCACACGGCAGCCCGGAGAGTTTGGAACGGCGTCGGCATCGCGCTCTGGCCGTGTTGCGGGAGGGGTTTCTTCCGGTCGAAGTGGCGCGGAAGCTGAAGGTAGACCGTCGATCGGTCCGTCGCTGGCGAGCGAGTCATGACGCGGAAGGCATCGAGGGGATCGCCGCCAAGCCGGTGCCCGGTCGCCCTCGCAAGCTGACGGACCCGCAGCGAGCCGCGCTCGGTCGTCTGCTGCTTGGGGGAGCGGAGGCCCAAGGATTCCCGACCAATCTTTGGACCTGTGCGCGGGTCGCAGCGGTCATCCGTCGCCGCTTCCGTGTTCGCTATCACCCGCATCATGTCGCGCGCCTCCTCCATGCCCTGGGCTTCAGCCCCCAGAAGCCGGAGCGACGCGCCCGGGAACGGGACGAGGCCGAGATCCAGCGCTGGGTGAAGGAGGAGTGGCCGAGGACATAAAAAACGCCGCGCGTCTGAGAGCGAGCCTCGTTTTCCTGGACGAGAGCGGGCTTCTGATGGCTCCCCATCTCCGACGCACGTGGGCTCCGGTCGGAGAGTCTCCCGTCTTCTACCGGCGCACGCGCTCCCACGAGAAGGTCTCGGCGATCGGGGCGATCTCGGTCTCTCCTCGTCGGCGGCGCGTGGGACTTTACTTCGCTCTCTTGCCGAACGAGAACGTGACGGCCGAGAACTTGATCCCCTTTCTCCGGGAACTTCAGAAACACCTTCGACGCCCTATCATCCTTCTCTGGGATCGCCTGAACGTTCACCGGGCCATTCTCGTTCGCCGATTCCTCGACCGGACACGCCGGATCCGCACGGAACCCTTCCCTGCCTACGCCCCCGAGCTCAATCCGGTGGAAGGAGTTTGGGAACATCTGAAGAGAAACCCTCTTGCCCACTACGCTCCCGAGAGCGCGGCCGATCTCTGGTTCCATGCCACGTGCTCCGCCCACGAAATCCGAACCAACCAACCCCTCTTGTGATCCTTCATCCGAAGAACCGGGCTCTCTCTGTGCCCATTATAGGACATCACTTATGCGTTGCTCAGTAGCTTCAAACACGAAGAGCCTCGCGAGGAGTCGTTGGGAATTTAAGTTAGTGCCCTCCCACTGTAAGAATAACGGAGACAACTTCCTGCGCCCCGAGCTGACGCCGCTAGAAGTAGTACGTGATGCCCAGCCCCAGCATGACCATCTGCGGCGTCTCATAGTCGTAGTCCCACCACACGTCCTCGAACCCGATGTGGATGTAGTCGACCTCGAAGTTCCATCCCACCTCGGGAAGTCCGGAGAAGAAGTACTCGACCCCTCCCCCGAATCCGAAACCGATTCCCTGGTCGCTCTCTTCGGGACCGAGGATCGTTCTCGAAACATCCTGGTCCTTGAAGGTGCCGAACAAGCCCGAGAGATAGACGTTGTAGTTGGGCTCGACCTTCGGGCGAACGAGAACACGAATGGCTCCGAAATCGACATCGACAAGCCCGACTCGACCGAAGAGCTGAAGACCCAGCACCTGTGTCGGGTTGACGGTGACGGCCGGTCCGAAGATAGGGAAAGGAGCCGCTTGAATACCGATTCCCACCGATCTCTTGGCAGGAAAAGCCGACGAAGCGGCACCCGGCGCCGCATAAGACCCCTCTCCCCCGGCGCTTTGCTCGCCCGCCTGACTGGTGCCGAACACGCCGAAAGACAGAATGAGCAAGGCCGGCACGAGGACACTGATCAGTCCCATCGGAGTCTTCATCCTCTTTTCCTCCAGAGCCGCGGCGGACCGTAGACACCCGACGCGGTCACCAAGACCAACGATTCTCCCATCACTACTCCCACTTCGAACGGCTCTTCGTGGTCGTTCATCTTCCAGAAGCAGGCTGTCGAGCACAAGCGATCGCACGAGCCGAGCGTCGGACAAGCACGAGGCTCCCTCCTCTCCCCTCCTTTCGAGCTTCACGTCGATCTGCTTGGGCTTCAGGTCACAGCAATCGTCCATTGCGAACCCGGTATGCCTCTCGGCAAGCAGGCCGTCACCAAACCCGGGCAGCTTCTCATGGGACCTCACCTCCAGCCCCCCTCGTCCGAACACATATTACGGGGAGCAGGATGTAGTTGACATTCTCACCAGGCGGCATACTGGACCTCGGGGGCGTCGAAGTAGCGACGCACAAGCTCGGGGCGGCGCCGGGTACTT
>VGIW01000127.1 GCA_016867715.1 Candidatus Eisenbacteria bacterium
GCGCCGACACCCTCGTCGTCGATCCCCATCGGGAGGCGATCCCACGTCTCGCCGATTCCGGGTCCGTCGTAGGCGAGCGTTCCGACCCCGCGCCGAGCGAGCCCGTCGGCGAAGAAGTGCATCTCCTCCTTGCAGCTGTCCGCCCCCGAGATGAGAACGAGAAGCGGGGATCTCCCCTTCGACTCGGGGAGACGGAGAAGGCCGGGAAGATCGATCGTTCCATGCGGGATCGACACCGATTGCGCCGGGGGAGACATGCGGGCCGCCGCGAGCCGATAGCACGCCGCGCACCGCGCGTAGAGCGCGCGCTTCCGCTCCACCGGTTCGAAGATCGGGAGCTGCGCCATGTGAAACGCCGCCGCCGCGTAGAGATGGTTCTCCCCCGCGGTGACGAGGCGCCCCTCGTCATCGGCGATGCGGGCGAAGGTCTCCCGCTTCTCGCCGATCCTCTCCCACGAGGTCACCCAATCCTCCCACGAATGGATGCGCGCGAACGCCTCGCGGATGTCGAGGAAGTTGCTCCCCATGAGAAGAGGGCGGATGTAGAAGAGGTCGGGGAGGACCGTCTTGGCGCCGAACACGCGGAAGAGCGCCTCGAGCGTGCTCTTCGTGACGATGCGGGAGCGAAGAACCCAGGAAAAGGGGATCTCCGTTCGTCCCGGGGAGCGGTCTTTGTCCATCGGCGACCCTCCGATCGGTGAGGAAGCTCGCCCTCAGGATACTGCACATATGTCTAGAAGACAAACGAAAAAAGCGGGCACGAACCGCCCGGGAGGTCCAGCTCTAATTTACTTGGAAACAACAAGTTACCAGGACAGGTCCGATTCGGCCGCCTCGACGCGCCCCCGTTCAATGCTTCGTTCCCGTCTCCTCATCCTCCGGCGATCGATCCTTCTTTCCGGCGCCCCCCGCTCGTTTTCCGAAGTGCTCGTACCCGATCTCCTCGAACGGTTCCGCCTCTCCACTCTCGTCGAGGAGGACGATCCCCTCCTCCCGATCGACGACCGTTCCGATGCGGGTGACCATGAGCCCGGCTTCGGCGCGCACCGTCTCGACGAGATCCTCCTCCCCCGGCGAGGCCGTGAAGAGAAGCTCGAACTCCTCGCCGCCGTGGAGCACGAGAAGATCGCTTGACTCATCAAATGCTTCCGCGATGCGGAGGGCGGAGGGTTCCGCCGGAATGAGCGCGCGCTCGAGAACGAACCCGACCCCGCTCGCGCGCGCGAGGTGATGGATGTCGACCGAGAGACCGTCGCTCACGTCGATGAGGGACGTGACCGGGAAGCGGGTCGCGAGGATGCGCGCCGCCACGACGCGCGCCTGGGGTGCGAGGTAGCGGCGGACCGACTCGTGGAACTCCTCGCGGAGGGTGAGCTCCGGCGCGTTCTGGAGAAGATAGAGACCGGCCATCGGCCCGCCAAGCGCTCCGGTGACGAAGACATCGTCCCCGACCTCGGCGCCGGAGCGGGCGAGGATCCTCCCTCCGAACGGCTCGCCGACCGCGGAGAGGGCGAGCGTCACGTCGCTCATCGACGACACCGTGTCCCCGCCGACGAGATCGCAGCCGTACTTCCTCGCGCCGCGCGCGAGCCCGTGGTAGATCTCCTCCACCCGTTCGATCGAGAGCTCCGAAGGGGCCGAGAGCGCGACCGTCACCCACCGGGGCGCGCACCCCATCGCGGCGCAGTCGCTCACGGTGGCGGCGAGCGCCTTCTCCCCCACCTGGTCGGGGGAGATGAGATCGAAGCGGAAGTGGACCCACTCGGTGAACGCGTCGGTCGTGAGGACGAGGAGCCGCCCCCCCGCGTCGATCACCGCCGCGTCGTCGCCGATGCCCAGAAGCGTCCGCTCGCTCGGTTCCCCGACGATCTCGCGGATGCGCCGGATGATCGCGCGCTCGCCGATCTCGTCCAGGCTCATCGAGCGCCGGCCTCCTCTTCGAGCGGGCGGAGCGCGTCGGGAAGGCTCTCGATGAGATCGCCCGCGACGAGGCCCGCCTCGCCCTTCCGCTCCGCGGCGCGATCCCCCGCCCGCCCGTGGAGCCACACCCCAAGGCGCGCCGCCTCCGGCGCGGAAAGCCCGGCGCCGAGAAGAGCGGCGATCGTCCCGGTGAGAACATCCCCCGATCCGGCCGTCGCCATCCCCGGGTTCCCGCTCGTGTTGATGGAAACGATCCCTTCCGGATCGGCGACGAGGGTCGGGTTCCCCTTGAGAAGAAGGACCGCGCGAAACGCCGCGGCCCACTCGCGCACGAAGCCAGTCCGATCGGCGAGGATCGACTCGCGGCGCGCGCCGGAGAGCGCCTCGAGCTCGCCGAGGTGCGGCGTGAAAACGATCCGCGCTCTCGATGAGGCGATCGCGTCTTTTTCCCCCGCGATCGCGTGGAGGCCGTCCGCGTCGATGACGAGCGGCCCTCCCCATCCGGCGAGAACGCGCCGGAGGAACGCGCGCGGTCCATCGCCGCGCCCGAAACCCGGCCCGACCGCGAGCACATCGAACCTCCCCGGGTCCGCGAGAAGAAGCGCGGCCCCCTTCTCCGTGTGGGAGCCGTCCTCGTCGGCGAGCGCGAGGGTCATCAGCTCGAGGACGGCGCCGGCGTAAGCCCCGCGGAGCGACGCGGGAAGGCCGAGCGTGACGAGCCCGCCTCCGGTCCGAATCGCGGCCCGCCCCGCGAGAAGGGGCGCGCCGGTATAGTTCGGCGATCCTCCCGCGATCAGAATCCGCCCGAAGTGCCCCTTGTGCGCGTCGCGCGCGCGGGGGCGGACGAGCCGGCGCGCCGCTTCTTCGTCGAAAAGAAACGCGCGCCCTCCCGCCCCCTCGAGCGCCTTCTCCGGCATCCCGATCGGAACCGTGACGATCTCGCCTGCGTGCGCGCGCCCCGGATGGAGATAGAGCCCGACCTTCGGGCGGCAGAGGGTGATCGTGAGGTCGGCGCATACCGCTTCGCCTTCGACAAGGCCGCAGAGGCCGTCCACGCCGGAAGGGATGTCGATCGCGGCGACCACGCCGCGCGCGCGCCGGGAGAGGCGGATCGCCTCGGCGATCCTTCCGCGCGGCGCGCCGGAGAAGCCAGTCCCGAGAAGCGCGTCGACGACGACATCCGCCCGCTCGATCCGCCTCGCGGCGCGATCGTCCTGCGTCGAATCGGGAAGCTCGTGGATGAGAATGCGCGGGGAGCACGCCGCTTGGAAGCTCTCCGCCGCGTCGCCGGCAAGCTCCTCGGCGCGACCGAAGAGGAAGATCTCGACGAGCGCACCGCGGTCCGCCAGCCAGCGGGCGGCGCCGAACCCGTCGCCGCCGTTGTTCCCCTTCCCGGAGAGGACGGCGAACCGGTTTCCGTACGATCCGAAGCGATCGAGGAGGACGCGCCCGACCTCGGAGCCGGCCCGGCGCATCAGGTCGATGCCGGGGACGCCGAGCGCGTCGATCGCGATCCGGTCCGCCCGGCGCATTTCCTCCGGCGTGAGAACCTGCATGAAGCTCCGCTCCGAGAAGGAGATGGAAAGAGGCGGGGGATCTTTCGCCGAACGCTCCGGCCGCAAGGGAGGGTCCGGCTACTTCACCGACTGCCCGAGGCGCCGGCCCAAGCTGATCTCGCCGTTGTCGATGCGGACATTGAACCCGCAGTCCGGGTTCGAGCAGACCCATGCCTTGTACTGGATCGGCGCGCCGTCCCGCCCGTAATCCGACAGAGGCAACAGAACGCCGTTCGAGCACTGCTTACACGCGGGAAAGCCTCCCAACATCACGCCGTCTCCTCCCATCAAGCTCATCCGGAATCCTCCGCCGGGATCGTGCCCGCGCCTCTCTCGCGGCCGCGGATCGCGCCTCGCGAGCGGACACGCACGCCGAATCCGCGCGGGTTTTCGGTGCCCGAAAAACTCGAAGGGGAAACTATCACCGGGAGGATGCGAGCGTCAACTTGTTTTTTCGCCAGCGGTTCGCGCGCCGCGATCAGAGAAGACGGAGGCAGGGCCGTGCATCGGGAGGAGGATGCGGACCTCGCCGTCGCCGACGGTGAGCTCGCCGCCCAACTCCCTCCAGAGCTCCTCGGCCGCCTGCACGCGACGGTCGTTGCAGATGGCGTGCGCGCCCCCTTCCACCGGACCGGCGCCGATCCCGATCCAGACATCGTCGCCGCGCTGGGCGGTGCGGATGTGGATTGCCTTGCCGGGGCCGGCGGCGTCGAGGAAGCGGTCGAGCACGTAGTAGAACGCCTCGAAGAGGGTGTTCGGCCGGGAGAGGATGAGCGGGAGGTCGCCGAGGTGGCGATCGAAGAAGGCCGAGCGCGCCCGGTCTTCCGGAAGGCTGCGGATCACCAGCTCGATCTGGTCGCGGAGGTCGACCGGCGTCCACTCCTCGCGAACCGGAACCGTTCCATCCTCGGCGCTCAGCGAGCGGCGAAGATCGACGAGAAGGGCGCGCGTTTCGTCCTGCACCGAGATCGCATCCTCGAGAAGGAAGGCGAGCGCGATCACCTTCTCGAAGCGTTTGATCTCGTCGAGGGTCTTCTTTCGCTCGTCGAGCGTGAGCGATTCGTCCGCGACGAGACGGTAAAGCCGAAGGAGCGCAGAGAGGTCCTCGCGATAGCCGCCGAGGATCTCGAGGTTCTCGCCGATCCGGGCGACCAGATCCTCCGCGGGCGGGAGCGGCCGGGGCGTTTCGGCGGGCTCGGGAGCGGGCGGCGCGGGGCGCGCCGGCTTGGCCTCGTCCGTGGTCCGCCTCGCGCCGTGCCCTTTCTCGGAAAGGAAGCGCTCGACCTCGTGGCGGAACTCGGCGCTCACCCTCTCTTTTCGGGTGACCTGCCGCGCCGGGCGCCGGCGCGCAAGATAAATGAAGAAACAGTTGAGGAGACCGCCCGCCAGGAGGGCGCCGCCGAGGATCGGGCTCGCCCCATCCGGCGAGAGGCCGCCCACGCCGACCCAGACGACGGCGAGCGCGGTCACGAGAACTGCCGACACGACGAGCGCGGCGCGCGTGCGCGGAATGCCCAAGCTCTGTCCTCCCCGGCGACCCGGTTTTCGGCCGAACCGGGCGGTCCGGCGCTACCCCGATCATCGGCCCCGGAGAGAGGATCTTGAGCCGGAAGTCGGTGCCGGGAAGACGGTTGGGCGGTCGGGGAGGCCTACTTCCGGTGGTGGGGGACGGAACCCGGGGTCGAGATCGGCGCCGGACGATGAGGCGTTCCGGTCTTCGTGTCCCGGCGCGGAAATCCCGGAATAGACGCTTCCTGCTCCGACCCGAAGCCAGCCTCGGCCGGGTTTTTCCACGAAGAAGCCCCGGCCGAAAGCCGAAAGGAAGACCGAAATGGAGACAGCGTCCCCGGAATTAGAGGAGAAATCAGCATGGTGTCCCCGGAATCACCGCAACCCGAGGAACACGTCATGCCCGCCCTCGCAGTTCGAGTGGTGCGCGAAGGGGACCGCGAGCGGCTCGAAACCGGCGGCGGCGATGAGCTCCCGCCACACGGCTCGAGGAAAGAGCCCCATCCGGTGTCGGTCGTGGACGACCTCGACGGCGCCGTTCTCGTCTCTCAATAGGTACGCCATGTCGGTCACGTACATGTCGGTCCTCGAGTCGGGAACCCATCGCCATTCGAGAAAGCGGAGCGCCCGCCCATTCCCGTCGCTGCCGCCGGTCTCGATGCCCGGCGTGAAGGTCTCCCTGACGAAATCCGGCTGGAACAGCGCGATCCCGCCGGGGGCGGTGTGCGCGAAGGCCGTGGCGATGGCGCGGACAAGGTCGGCGCGCGAGGTCATGTAGCTGACCGCATCGTGCACCAGGACGCAATCGAAAACGCGCTCGAGCCGGATCGAGCGCATATCGCCCTGGATGTGCTCGCACTCCGGATTGAGGCGGCGGCTCACCCCGAGCATGGCGGGCGCACGATCGACGAGCGTGCAGACGAGCGTCCCCTTGAGGTGCGCGGCATTGTGGCCGCCCCCGCTGCCGAGATCAAGCAGGGTCCTGGGCGGTCGCCGGCAGTGGGTCTCGAAGAGACGCCTGTAGAATGCGGCCTCCTCGACGTAGTCGCCGACCGGGGTCAACAGCGGGTACCAGTCCGCCAGCTCGCGGTAGAGCCGGGGAACTTCCTCCTCTCCAGAGACAGGAACGGGCGTGGTCATCCGATCTCCTCGCGCTTCGCCGGCCTCCTCGCCGTGCGCGTCGCGGCGTGGCCGCCGGCGGAACTTGGGGTCGCCCCACCGATCGCCGGATCCCGAGAACGCCCCGCCGATCGCCGGAAATGAGCCTCGCGTCCCCCGAAGAACCGGATCCGAGCCGCCTTGCGACGTTCACACCAATCCCTCAGAAGTGTGCACCTTGCGCGGCCGCCGGGGCACGGGGTTTGCTTTGATGATGCACGCGTTTCCTGCTGCGGCCGCGGATCTCCCTTCGCGCTTCCGCGCTCCGGGAGCTTCCTCGGCGACCCGTCCCCCCGGGACGGGTGCCCGCCTCGGTCGCGCGAGAAGATGCCTACGAGGCCTCCCTTCCGTCGCCGCTTCCTTAGCGTAGCTCCGGGGCTACGCTTCCGGGAGCGGCTCGTCCAGGTCGGCCTCTCGACTCGCGCTCCACGTCCTCGCGACGAAAATGCGTGCATCCTCCAGGCGAGGACGCGAGCCCATTCGGACTCGCTCAGCCGATCTCGCCGGACCCTTGGGCCGATGAGCTCTCGGTGACGATCCTCGATAAGTGTTTGGTGCGGAGCCCAATCTCCGCACCCACTTCGAAGCGAAGACAGACCGTCGAGATGGACCGGACATCCTCGTCGCCTCTCTCAAAGACGGCGGCTCAGGGAGATCTTTTCACTTGCGCCCGGGGGCCTTATAAGTGTTGGGCGCCTCGATCCCGCAATTTCTCCTGAGCCGCGCGAATACGTTGATGGACCTCGCGCGCTCTCTCGATCATCTCGAATGCCGGCGCCGCTCCAGTCGGTGCGCTGGGCCACCACCCGCCGGGCGACCACCAGCGAACGTACGTGCTGGGATCGAAGCTGATTGTGCCGCTACCGTCCGCGCGGATGCTCAGCGTGAGATCCGTCACAATCGCCAAGTCGACGCTGTTCACATTCTGCCGGAATACGCCCGACACAATGATCGCGCGCTTGTCTGTTAGCCCGTACTGCGTGTGACGCCGCTGCAACGCGTCCACTACGAACCGGCCGAAGACCAGATAGGCTCCGAGAACCAAGAACCCCGAGACAACGAGAAGGACAAACCACGGCGCGTCATGGCGAAAAGCGTTCCGCGCCCCTTGAGTCGCGATGGTGGCCCAGACCAGGCTGAAGGGAACGACATAAGAATCAGAAGAGCGCCACGCCAAACCGCCGCGAGGCTTACCGGTCCACAACAACCGTTCGCCTGGACCAAGCTCTCGGGCTATCGCCTGCTCAGCATCGAAATCCATCGCTTCCCCAGTGCGCCCAACTACTAGTAGACAGTTCATTCTACCCCGCTCGATCCTGCGCGGCGAGCTGTGAGTGCACAGGGCTCGCGGGAGGACCCGCACGGGAACTCACTGTCGA
>VGIW01000128.1 GCA_016867715.1 Candidatus Eisenbacteria bacterium
TCGGGCCGCGAGCGCGGGGAGCGACGACTTTCCGCTCCTCCGATCGGAAGGGGACCGATGGCGTTCCTACAGAGCATCTTCTTCTGGGTCGGCCTTCTCGCCGCTGCGATTCCGGTCGTGATCCACCTCTTGAACCGCCCGCGCGCCCGCGTCGTGGCGTTCTCGACGCTCGAGTTCATCCGCCGTCTGCAGATCAAGCGCTCGAAGCGGATCCGGATCCGCGAGCTTCTCCTTCTCCTTCTTCGCGTCCTACTGCTCGTCCTCATCGGCCTCGCCTTCGCGCGCCCCGCTTTGCAAGGAGCGCTCGCCGCCGGGATCGGCGGGCGCGCGCGCACGAGCGCCTGCATTGTCCTCGACGTGAGCTACAGCATGGGCTTCCGCGAGGGAGAAGAGACCCTGCTCGACCGCGCGAAGGACCGGGCGCGGCGGATCGTCGATCTTCTCAAGGAAGGGGACGAGGCGTTTCTCGTTCTCGCGTCGGAAGGGGCCGAGTCCCGCTTCGAGACGCCGACGCACAACTTCCGTCTTCTCGAAGCTGAGATCGATCGAGCGTCCCTCTCCTCACGAGGGACGGACCTCGCCCGCGCCTTGGAGGAAGCGGGCCGAATCATTGAAAGATCAAGAAATCCGAACCGCGAGATCTTTCTGATCACCGACATGCAGGAAGCCGCCTTCCCGGCCGAAGGGAACCGAAGCGTCCCGCGGGGGGACGAGCCGGCGCGCGTCTACCTTCTCCCCGTCGGGAGCGAGGAGAGGCCGAACCTAACGATCGAGGGGGCCGAGCTGTACGAACCGCGCACGCTGGGCGGGACGGTGAGAATCCGAGCGACTGTCGCGAACCACTCGCGGGAGTCGTCCGAGGCGATCGCGAGCCTCTTCCTCGACGGACGACCGCAGGGGACGGCGGCCGTGCGCGTGGAGCCGGGCCGGTCCGAGGCGGTTCTCTTCTCGGTCGTTCTCGCGGAGAGCGGCGTCCATCGCGGCGAGATCCGACTCGCTCCCGACCGCCTGCCGCGCGACGACACGTTCTACTTCGTGCTCGATCGACCCGAGCATCTCCGCGTTCTCCTTCTCGCGCGCCAGGAGGAGCCGGGCCGCTTCTTCGTTCGGAACGCTCTCGATCCGGGCGGCGTGGGGGAGGGGATGATCCGTGTGGAGGAGGCCGACCCGAGCGCGCTTCACTCGCTTGCGCTCCGTCCCTATCACGCGGTCTTCCTCGTCGGCGTGCCGTCGATCGGCGAACGCGAAGCGGCGCTTCTCGAGGAGTACGCCGGCGGCGGTGGCGGCATCGTCATCGTGCCGGGAGACGGCATCGACTTCGGGAACTACAACACGGTCTTGCTCGAACGACTGCTGCCGGGGGTGAGCATCGATCCCTCCGTCGCCGAGCCGCGCGGCGCGGCGAGGATCGACCGCGTGCAGGAAGACCACCCGATCTTCTCGATCTTCCGGCAAGGGCTGGGGCAAGCCCTGAGGGATGTGGTGCTTCTCCGGCATCTCGGTCTCCGCGTCGGGGAGGGGGTCTCGTCTGTCGTGGGCATCGGGCCGGACGCGCCGCTTCTCGTCGAGGGGAAGAAGGGGAGCGGGCGCGTCCTCTTCTTCGCGATCGGGCACGATCTCGAGTGGAGCGATCTTCCGGCGCACGCGGTCTATCTTCCGCTCCTTCACGAAACGGTCCGGTCTCTCTACTCGGGCGGCGCGCTTCATCAGACATCCCTCACCGTCGGGCGTCCTTTTCGCAAGGATCTTTCCGGGGTCGCGCTCGGGAACGAGTTCGTCTGCACGACCCCTCTCGAGGAAGTGGCGCTCCAGCCGCGAGGCGATGGGGATCGACTCGTTCTCCGTTTCGATCGGACCGACGCGCCCGGCTTCTACCTGATCGAGGGAGGCGGCCTCTCCGAGTCGTTCGCGGTGAACCTCGAGACCGCCGAGTCGAACCTCGCCGTTCTCGATCCGTCCGAAGCGGGCGAGCGTCTCGGCCTTCCATCCCTTCGCGTCATCCCCGAGGGACGCATGCCGGAGAAGACGGTTCTCGAGTCCCGCTACGGGCGCGAGCTGTGGTGGGAGATCCTCGGTCTCGTTCTTCTTCTCGCCGCGGTCGAGACGGCGGTCGCACGATCGCATCGACCCTCGTCGCTCGATCGAGGCTGAGCATGCTTCCCGCCCTGCGAGACCTGCTTCATCGATCGGTTTCCTTCCGCGAGATCCGCCGCCGTCTGGATGCGGGGGAACGGGTGATCCGCGCGAGCGGGGCGGGCGCCTCGCTCCTCTCCTTTCTCGCGGCCGACCTCCTGGAGGAGGGGGAGCAGGCCGTGCTTCTTCTCCTCGGGCGGCCGGAGGAGGCGGAGCTCTTCGCGGAGGAGGCGGAGGGTCTGGTCGGCGAGGATCGCGTCTTCCTTTTTCCTTCATGGGAGCTTCTTCCATACGAGAAGCATTCGCCGCCCCTCGAGATCACCGCGCTCCGCCAGAGAACGCTCGGCGCCCTCGCGCGAGGGGAAGGGGGGATCGTGGTCTCGACACCGCGGGCGCTTCAGACGCGGCTCGCCCCGCGGGGCGTCCTCGCCGGCCAGATCGTCGATCTCCTCGCCGGGGCCGAGGTGGATGTCGAGGAGCTCGCCCAGCGCCTCGTGCACATCGGGTTTCGAAGGGCGCCCGTCGCCGGAGAACCGGGCGTCTTCGCGCGCCGGGGCGGAATCGTCGACCTCTTCCCCGCGGGGAAGAGCCGCCCGGTCCGCATCGAGCTTCTCGGGGATACGATCGAGTCGATCCGCGAGTACGATCCGGAGTCGCAGCGCTCGATACGGACTCTCGAGCGCGTTCGGATCGTTCCGCAGAGGGAGTTTCCGCTTCCGGACGAGACAGTGCGCCGCGCGCAGGGAATCGCGCCGGCCGGCCTCGAGTCGGAGCTCCTGAAGCGCGGGACTTTCTTCGACGGAATCGAGCGCTACCTTCCGCTTCTCTTCCCCGGCGCCGACACCTTATTCGATCGCCTCCCCGAACGGACGGTCGTTCTCGTCCTCGAGGAGCGCGAGGTGCTCGGCGCGGCCGCCGAGTTCTGGAAAGAAGCGGAGCGTTTTCACGCGGCCTCCGCCGACGATCCCCTCCTCCCTTCGCCGGACGCCGCGTTTCTCGACGCGCGCGAGCTCGAGGAGAGAGTTTTCTCGTGCCGAACGATCCGCGCGCGGCGCGGCGCGCAAGAGGCGGACGACGGGGAGACCGTCCCGATCACCTATCTTCCGGCGCCCCCGATCCTCGGGAACCTCGAGCTTCTCGAGAAAGAGATCCGCCGCCTGCTCGCGGATTCCTACCGCGTCTTCTTTCTCTGCGACAACAAGGGCCAGGTCGATCGGATGCGGGAGATCCTCGAACCGTTTCGGGACCGGGTCTCGATCGGCGAGGGGAAGCTGAGGAGAGGATTCCTTCTGCGGGAGGAGCGCCTCGCCGTTCTTGCGGACCACGAGGTCTTCCGCCGGATCCGGAGGGCGCGGCGGGAGCGCGCGAGGCCCGCCGGCGCTCCGATCGAGAGCTATCTCGCTCTTCGTCCCGGCGACTACGTCGTGCACGTCGCCTACGGAATCGGGCGTTACCTCGGCGTCGAGAGGATCGCCGTCGACGGTGTGAACCGCGACTGCGTGTTCCTCTCCTACGCGGGCCAAGACCGTCTTTACGTTCCGACCGATCAGATGGACCGGCTCCAGAAGTACAGCGGCACGGAAGGCGGTCCGCCGTCGATCGACCGGATCGGCGGCGCCTCGTGGGCGCGGACGCGCGCGCGCGCGGAGAAGGCGATCCGCAAGATGGCGGAGGGACTCCTTCGGCTGTACGCGGTGCGGCGCGCGCGCCCCGGGTTCGCGTTCTCCCCCGACGGTCCGTGGCAGGCGGAGCTGGAGAGTTCGTTCTTGTATGAAGAAACTCCGCATCAAGCGGCCGCGGTTCGGGACACGAAGCGGGATATGGAGGCGCCGCGCCCGATGGACCGGCTGATCTGCGGCGACGTCGGCTACGGAAAGACCGAAGTCGCCGTCCGCGCGGCGTTCAAGGCGGTGATGGACGGCAAGCAGGCGGCGATCCTTGTCCCGACGACCCTTCTCGCGCAGCAGCACTTCCGGACCTTCCGCGACCGTTTCGGCGGTTTTCCGATCCGCGTGGAGGTTCTCTCCCGGTTCCAGCGGCCTGCGCAGATTCGGGCGGTCCTCGCGGACCTCGCCGCCGGACGGGTCGACGTTCTCATCGGGACGCACCGCCTTCTCCAAAAAGACGTCGTCTTCCGGGATCTCGGGCTCGTTGTGATCGACGAGGAACAGCGGTTCGGCGTCGCGCAGAAGGAGAAGCTGAAGAAGCTCCGCGAAACGGTCGACGTGCTCGCGACCACCGCCACTCCGATTCCTCGCACGCTTCACATGTCGCTTTCCGGAGTGCGGGACCTGTCGATCATCGACACGCCGCCCAAGGATCGCCGGCCGATCGTCACGGAGCTCGTCGAGTTCGATCCGGAGATCATCACGGCCGCGATCCTCCGCGAGATCGACCGGGGGGGGCAAATCTACTTCGTCCACAACCGGGTCCGCTCGATCCACTCGATGGCCGCCTATCTCTCGCGCCTCGTGCCCGAGGCGCGCGTCGGAATCGCGCACGGGCAGATGCCAGAGCGCGCTCTCGAGTCGGTGATGCTCGACTTCCTCGACCGCAGGATCGAGATCCTGGTGACCACGATGATCATCGAATCCGGTCTCGATATTCCGAGCGTGAACACCATGCTCGTCAACCGAGCGGATCAATTCGGTCTCGCGCAGCTCTATCAGCTTCGGGGGCGTGTCGGACGGTCGAGCCAGAGAGCCTACGCCTACTTGATGGTTCCGCGCGACGCGGCGGTTACCGACGACGCCCGCCGGCGCCTCGAGGCGATCACGACCTTCACCGATCTCGGATCGGGCTACCGCATCGCGATGAAGGATCTCGAGATCCGCGGAGCGGGGAACCTCCTCGGCGCCGAGCAGCACGGCTTCGTCGCTTCGGTCGGTTTCGAGATGTACTGCAAGCTCCTCGAGGAGGCGGTTCGCGAGCTTCGGGGCGAGGAGAAGCGCGGGCCGCGCGAGACGCGCGTCGAAGCCGCAATCGACACCTTCCTTCCCGACGGCTATGTCGGGGACCCGGACCTCAAGGTGATCCTCTACCGGCGGCTGGCGGAGACGCGTTCGCCCGAGGAGGTCGCTTCGATTCGCGAGGAGGTCGAGGACCGCTTCGGACGGATGCCCAGGGAGGCGAGGAACCTGTTCGATCTTCGAGAGCTCAAGCTTCTCGGGGAGGCGTGCGACGCGGAGTCGGTGCGCGTGGAGCCTTTGCGCGTTCGCGTCCGATTCGCCGGCGCGGAGGCCGGCAGGATTGCGCGCATTCGGAGTCTCGCGGATGCCTTCGGGGATCGGGTATCCGTCGATGCGCGCGAGGGTTTCGCGATCGAGCTCGCGAACGACCGGGCGAGGGAGGGGCCGTCCGCGGCCAGAAATCTGTTGTTGGCCCTCGCGGGACACGGTAGCATCGATCTTCCGAATCCGTGAAGCGAATCGGGCTAAAGGAGCGGACGCTCGCGCGAAAGGAGATTGCCCATGCTAAGGAAGACCGTTCTTGTGCTGGTCGCCGTCGGCGCGCTCTCTCTCGTACTCCTTCCGTCCTGCGGACAGAAGAAGGACGACGTGGTGGCGCGAGTCGGGGAGAAGGAAATCACGTTGGGCGACTTCAACATCGCCCACAAGGCGATCACGGTGTTCAACCGGCCGCCGCTTGTGACCGTAGACGATTGCGAGGCGTTCCTGAGGACGCTGATCAACAAGGAGCTTCTGGTCGCGGAGGCGCTCTCTCGAGGTCTCGACAAGAACGAGAAGCTCCTCGAGGAATCGGGGCGCTGGGAGACGGAGATGGTCATCGGCGCCCTGTACAAGGAGGTGTCGGAGTCCAACGTCGAGGTCACCGTCGAGGAACTCCAGGATTACTACCGTCTTTCCCGCACGACGGTGAACGCCCGCCACATCCAGACCGGTACGGCGGAGAAGGCGGAGGAGATCGCCCGGAAGGTCGCCGCGGGCGAGGATTTCGCCAAGCTCGCCGCCGAGCATTCCCTCGATGCGCGAACCGCGTCCGCCGGCGGCGACCTCGGGACGCTCCGTCACGGACAGATCGATCCTCTCATCGAGCGCGTGGTGTTCAGCCTGAGCCCGGGACAAGTGTCCGAGCCGGTGAAGAGCATGCAGGGGTATCACATCATCCAGCTGCTTGACCGCGCGGAGCCGGACATGGCCGAGTTCGAGAACCAGAAAGCCGTCTGCGCGACGGAGCTACGCTCGCGCAAGAGGAGCGAGGCCTGGAACAACTACCTCCTGAACGTGAGGGAGTCGCTCGGCTTCGAGTACAACGAGGAGAACGTGCTTTGGCTGGACGGGCTTCTCCCCGAGCGCGGCTCCACCGACGCGAGCTGGGCGGAGGCGATGACGGAAGCGGATCGCGCGCGCCCGCTCGTGAAGTCCCTGGAGGGGAGTTGGACGGTGGACGATTTCGTGGACTACGTCCGGGCGGTCTCCGGGGGGCCCCAACCGTTCCACTCGGAAAACGGGGGCCTCATTCGGAGCGTGGCCGAGGCGTCCTTCGTCAACAAGAAGAACCTGGCGGAAGGGACGAAGCGCGGTCTGGACAAGTCGGACTCCGTCGTTCGCGGGATCGAGCGGAAGATGGAGGAGCGCCTGATCGATCTTGTGTACGCGGAGCTGACCCGCGACGCCGTGGTCCCCGAGGAGAAGCTCCTGGAGGAGTACGAGAACCAGAAGGACAAACTGGTCATGCCCACCCGCGTGAGACTCCAGATCGTCAACTTGAAGGACGAGGAGACCGCGAAGGACGTCCGCCGCCGGGTGTCGGCCGGGGAGTCGTTCGACGATCTGGCCCGGCAGTACAACCGGGGCCGCATGAAGGAGAAGGCCGGCGTCACCGAGCTGATGGCCAAGGAATCGATCCCCGGGGAACTTCAGAAATATGCGTTTGAAGTGCTTAAGGTCGGGGAGATCGCCCCGGTGGTTCAGGCCCCTCTTTCCGGCGCCTACTTCGTCGCCAAGCTTCTCGAGAGGATCCCGGAGCATCCGATGACGTTCGAGGAGGCGAAGGAAGGCATCATGTCGCCCCTGCTTCAGATCGAAAAGGACAAGATGCTCGGGGAATGGCTCGAGAAGCGGGCGGAGGAGCGCGGCGTGACGATCGATCGAGAGAAGCTCGGCCTGCTGCTCGAGGCCGGGGAGACGGAGGAGGGGGTTCCGGGGGCGGGG
>VGIW01000129.1 GCA_016867715.1 Candidatus Eisenbacteria bacterium
GGGCCTGATCGACGAGGCCGGGTACCCGCCCCCTCGACGATGGAGCCGAAGGCTCCCGCACCAGGGGGGCGGGTGGCCGAGCGATTGGAGCCGAGAACGCGCGGGGCGCGTTCGGAGGCGTCCCCGAGGGGGAGGTCGGCCCGTTGAGCGAGCCCGCCCACGCTCCTTCTTGAACAACAGATCTGGTCGTTTGGGACCCGCGCGTCCGACAGCGCAACCATGACGGATGGCCGACTGGCCCCGCCGTCCGACGACGCAACCACGGCCGATCAGAAGACGAGTCGATTTCCGGCTGGATGAGAGCTACTCTTCCCCGGTCTCCCCCGAGCGCTCCGCGGCGAGCTCCTTCTTCGCCTTGCACTCGGGGCACTCGAGGTAGTCGCCGCGCGCCTTGCTGCTCTTCTCCACGAGGAGCGGGAAGCCGCACGCCTCGCACTTCTCCGCGATCGGCCGGCTCCAAACGGCGAAGTCGCACTTCGGATAGCTCGAGCATCCGTAGAAGACGCGCCCGGTGCGCGTTCGCTTCTCCGTGAGCTGGCCGCCGCATCCCTCGCGCGGACACGAGACCCCCACGGGGATCGAGCGCGTGTTCTTGCACGCGGGGTAGTTCGCGCACGCGAGGAAGCGCCCGAAGCGGCCGCTTCGGATCACCATGCCGCCGCCGCACTTGTCGCAAACCTCGTTCGTCGGCTCCGGCTCCTCGCCTTCGAGAGGCCGCGTGTTCCGGCACTCCGGGTAGCCGGTGCACGCGAGGAAGCGGCCGTTCCGCCCCCAGCGCGCCACCATCGGCTTCCCGCAACGGTCGCAGACGATCTCCGTCGCCGACTTCGCGTCCTCGACGTTCACCTGGTCGAGATCCTGGCGGAACCGCTCGTAGAAGGTGCGGACCACGTCCTTCCAGCGATCCTTCCCCTCCTCGACCTTGTCGAGCTCCTCCTCCATGAGGGCGGTGAAGCCGACGTTGAACACGTTCTCGAAATGGACAAGAAGAAACTTGAGCACGTCGCGCCCGAGATCGGTCGGGAAGAAACGCTGCTTCTCGCGCCGCATGTACTTCCGGTCGATCAGCGTCGCGGCGATCGTCGCGTAGGTGCTCGGGCGGCCGATCCCGTTCGCCTCGAGCTCCTTGACGAGGCTCGCCTCGGTGTAGCGCGCCGGCGGCTGCGTGAAGTGCTGCTCGGGGCTCACCTCGCCGAGACGGAGGTTCTCCCCCTCCGCGACCTCGGGGAGGAGCCGGTCCTTTCCGTTCTTCCCGTTCGTCTCCTCGAAGACCTGCAGGAAGCCCTTCTCGCGGATCACCGAGCCGTTCGCGCGGAAGAGATACGGGCCTCCCCGCACGTCGATCTTCGTTTGGTCGTAAAGGGCCGGCTTCATCTGGCTCGCGACGAAGCGGCTCCACACGACCTCGTACAAGCGGAACTGATCGCGCGTCAGTTGATTCTTCAACGAATCGGGAGTTCGCGCGGCCGACGTCGGGCGGATCGCCTCGTGGGCGTCCTGGGCCCCCTTCCCCTTCCGGTGCTCCACCGGCTTCTCGGGAAGCTCGCCGGGGCCGAACGCGCGCCCGATCAGCTCCCGCACCTCGGCGATCGCCTCGTCGGCGACACGCGTCGAGTCGGTTCGCATATAGGTGATGAGCCCGACCGGGCCCTCGTCCTTGAGATCGACCCCCTCGTAGAGGCCCTGCGCGATCTGCATCGTCTTGCGCGCCGTGAACCCGAAGCGCTTCGACGCCTCCTGCTGCAAGGTCGAGGTGATGAACGGAGGAGGGGGCTGGCGGCGGCGTACGGTCTTCTCGATCTCGCTCGCACGATACTCGTGGCTCGGAATGTCCCCGGCGATGCGGGCCGCCTCCTCGCCGTTCGGGATGCGGATCTTCTCGCCATCGATCTCCTGGAGCGAAGCGGTGAACGCATTCCCCGACGTCCTGGCGAAGGCCGCGTCGATCGTCCAGAACTCCTCCGGGCGGAACGCCTCGACCTCCTCCTCCCGCTCGACGATCATGCGGAGGGCGACCGTCTGCACGCGCCCGGCGCTCGTCCCGCGGTAGAACGCTTTCCAGAGGAGCGGGCTGACCATATACCCGACGAGCCGGTCGAGGATCCTTCTCCCCTGCTGCGCGTCGACCTTGTTCGTGTCGATCGCCTGCGGGTTTCGGATCGCCTCCTGGATCGCGCGCTTCGTGATCTCGTTGAAGAGGATGCGGCGGATCTTCCCCGCGCCGCCGTTCTCACCGAGATACTCGGCGAGGTGCGCGGCGATCGCCTCTCCCTCGCGGTCGAAGTCGGGGGCGAGGTAAACCTTCTCCGCGGCGCGCGCCGCCTTCTTGATCTCCTGGAGGACCTTCCCCTTCCCCCGAATGATGATGTACTTCGGTTCAAAATCGTTCTCGACGTCCACGCCGAGGTCCCTCTTGGGGAGGTCCTTCACGTGGCCCATCGAGGCCTTCACCTCGTACCCGCGCCCGAGGAACTTGTTGATCGTGCGCGCCTTGGCCGGCGACTCCACGATGACGAGCGACTTAGCCATACTGTCCTTTCGGATTCCGCCTTCACCCGCGGGGGAAGCCACCCCCCCTGGAGGATCGGTCTTCGCGCCGGGCGGCTTGAGCCCCCTGACGGCGCCCGCGCGCCGGACGGTAAGCTACTCTTTTCCGCCGCCGCGGGCAACCCTACCTTCCGCAGCACTGCTTGTATTTCTTCCCGCTCCCGCACGGACACGGCTCGTTCCGGCCGACCTTCCGCTCCGAACGGACGACCGTCGCGACCCGCTCGCGCGCGGCGGGGCGCGCCTCGGCCCCCTGTCTCCCCTCGAGCGCGGAGAAGGAATCGTGCGATTCGCGCACCCGCGGCGGCGCCGCCGCCCGCGCACGCCTCGGCTCGACGCGAAGCGTGACCGGCAGGAAGAGGAGACGGAGCGCCTCCCGATGGATCCTCTCGGCGAGCTCCGAGAAGAGCTCGAACGCCTCCTTCTTGTACTCGATGAGCGGATCCTTCTGCGCGTACGCGCGAAGCCCGATCCCGGACTTGAGGCCGTCCAGCTCGTAGAGATGTTCTCTCCAGTACTCGTCGATCTTGGAGAGGATCGCGGAGCGCTCGAAGTCGACGAGGAGGGAGTGCGGGAGCCCCTTCTCGTCGAGAAAGCGAAGCCTCTCGTCGCGTCGCGCGCGGAAGAGTTCCTTCGCGTGCTCGACCATCGCGCGGCGCGTCTCTTCCTTGTCCGGCTTGACCTCGCGGAGGGCCGGAAGGTCGAACGGGTCGAGGAAGATCTCGCCAAGCGCGAGGCGCAGCGTCTCAAGATCCCAATCCTCGGCGAAATCCCCGGCGGCGAAGCGCGGCTCGAGAAGGGAGTCGAGGAAGAGCCCGATGATCCCGTCGATCTCGTCGGTGAGGTCGTCCGCGTCGAGGAGCGAGTTCCTCCATCCGTAAACCTCCGAACGCTGCTCGTTCATCACGTCGTCGTATTTCAGGAGGTGCTTGCGGATGTCGAAGTTGTGCATCTCGACCCGCTTCTGGGCCTTCTCGATCGCGCGCGTGACGAGGCCGTGGCGGATCACCTCTCCCTCTTGGAGGCCGAGCCGATCCATGATCCCCGCGACCCGATCCGATCCGAAGAGGCGCATCAGATCGTCCTCGAGCGACAAGTAGAAGCGGCTCGATCCCTGATCTCCTTGGCGCCCGGAGCGGCCGCGAAGCTGCCGGTCGATTCGGCGCGCCTCGTGGCGTTCCGTGCCGACGATGCGAAGCCCCCCGAGCTCCCGCGTGCCGGGCCCGAGCTTGATGTCGGTGCCTCGCCCCGCCATGTTCGTCGCGATCGTGACCGAGCGGAACTCGCCCGCGCGCGCGACGATCTCTGCTTCCCCCTGGTGGTTCTTCGCGTTCAAGACCGAGTGCGGGATGTTCATCCGTTTCAAGATCCGCGAGATCGTCTCGGAGGCGTCGACCGACGCGGTCCCGACGAGCGTCGGCTGCCCGCGCTTGTAGCAATCGGCGATCTCCTCGACGATCGCGTTCACCTTTTCGCGGCGCGTGCGATAGATGAGATCGTCCTCGTCCTCGCGCCGGCACGGCACGTTCGTCGGGACCACGATGACATCGAGCTTGTAGATCTCGAAGAACTCCGACGCTTCGGTCTCCGCGGTTCCGGTCATGCCGGCGAGCTTCTTGTAGAGGCGGAAGAAGTTCTGGAGGGTGATCGTCGCGAGCGTCTGCGTCTCCGCCTCGATGAAGACGTTCTCCTTCGCCTCGAGCGCCTGGTGCAGCCCTTCCGAGAAACGCCGGCCGGGCATGAGGCGGCCGGTGAACTCGTCGACGATGATCACCTTGCCGTCCTGCACGACGTACTCGACGTCCTTTTCGAAGAGCGAGTGCGCCTTGAGAAGCGCGCGGATGTTGCTGATCTTCTCGTTCCGATCGAGGAACTCTTTCTGCACCCGCTCGCGGGCCGCCGCCTTGTCCGACGGGGAGAGCGCGCCGTCCGAATCGATCGCCTGCATCTCCTCGGGAAGGTCCGGGATGAGGAAGAGGTTCGGGTCGTTCGGCGAGAGATCGGTCCGCCCCTTCTCGGTCAGGTCGGTGTTGTGGTTCTTCTCGTCGATCGCGAAGTAGAGCGGCTCGTCGAGCTCGCTGAGGCGCTTGTCGCGCATGTAGTCGGTCTCGACGCGGCGGATCAACTTCTGCACGCCCTGCTCCTGCAGGAGCTTCATCAGGCGCTTGTTCTTGGGAGCGCCGCGTTGCGCTTGGAGAAGAAGAGTCCCCGCTTCGTAGCGCTCCTCGTCGCTCTCCGATTGCAGGAGCTTCTCCCCCTTCGCGACCAGCTCGTTCACGAGCTCGGTCTGCTTGCGCACGATCTTCCGCACCGCCTCCTTCACCTCGTCGAAGCGGTGCACCGAGTGGGCGACCGGTCCGGAGATGATGAGCGGCGTGCGCGCCTCGTCGATCAGAACCGAGTCGACCTCGTCGACGATCGCGTAGCGGAAGCCGCGCTGCACGCGGTACTCGGGGCGGACCGCCATGTTGTCGCGGAGATAATCGAAACCGAACTCGTTGTTCGTTCCGTAGGTGATGTCGCACCGGTACTCCGCCTGGCGCGAGGGGGGATCCATATCGTGTTGAATCACGCCGACGGTGAGGCCGAGCGATTCGTAGATCGGACCCATCCACTCCCGGTCGCGCCGCGCGAGGTAGTCGTTGACGGTGATGAGGTGGGCCCCCTTCCCCTCGAGCGCGTTGAGGTAGAGGGGCATCGTCGCGACGAGCGTCTTCCCCTCGCCGGTCGCCATCTCGGCGATCTTCCCCTCGTGGAGGACGATGCCGCCGATCAGCTGGACGTCGTAGGGGATCATGTTCCACTCGTTCTTCTGGCCGCAGACATCCCACGACTTCCCGACGAGCCGCCTGCACGCCTCCTTCACCGCTCCGAACGCCTCGGGAAGAAGCGCGTCGACCGTCTCTCCGTCTTCGATCCTCTTCCGGAACTCGGCGGTTTTCGCCGCGAGCGCGTCATCCGAGAGGGCGCGATACGACTCGAAGAAGCGGTTGATCTCCTCGACGAGCGGTCGCATCCGCTTCACTTCGCGGTCCGTCTTGGTTCCGACGATCGAGGCGAGGAGCTTTCCGAACATCGATCCTGTCATTCTCCCTTTGGGGTGCGTTTGGACGGGCGTCAACGATCCGGAGCCCTTCCGAGCCCCGGGCTCCCGGCCCGTGCGCGCGAGTGGAAACCGCCGGACGCTCGTGGCGTTCCCCGCCCGGTCGCGGGCCGCCGGAAGAGGCCGGATCTCCCGGCCCCGCTCGGCTCCCGCCGCTCCCCTTCGGGCAAGGAAGCGGGAGGACGTTCCGCGGGTAACCTACAACCGGGCAAGGGGCTTGTCAAGGCGAAAGCCGGAAGGTCCCGATCAGATTCCCAGGTAGAACGCGAGGAGCCGCCCCTGGTTCGTGCCGACGTAAATCCTTGTTCCGTCAGATGTTGGGGACGAATAGGCGGAAGCGCCGAGCGGGGCCCTCCATCGAGGATGGCCGTCGTCGAGATCGAGTGCGTACAGGTAGCCGTCGTAGGAAGCCACGTAGGCGATCCCCCACTCCACGAATGCCGAGGCGGGGACACGGTCGCCGGTCGGGTAGCTCCAGAGGATCTCTCCCGTCTCCCGATACGCGCACTGGACGGTCCCGTCTTCGCATCCGAACACCACCCGGTCCTCGGCGATCACGGGGCGGGAGTGGACGGGGCTCCCCGTGGGAGAGGACCAGACGACCCGCCCGGTGCTCCGGTCGAGGCGAACGAGCGCCCCCTTCTGGGTCCCGATGTAGACCTCCTCCCCCTGCGCGCGGGGGGACGAGTAGACGCGATCCCGGGTATCGTGCCGCCAGGCGAGCGAGCCGTCCAGGCGGCGGACCGCGTAGAGAGATCCGTCCCACGAACCGAAGAGGACGAGATCTCCCGCGATGGTCGGCGAGGACCAGATGACGCCCTGTGTGGGAAAGCGCCAGAGGACCGCGCCGGATTCGACTCCGAGCGCGTAGAGCGAGCGATCGAAGGAGCCGACGTAGACGCGGCCTTCGTGGACGCAAGGGGAGGAGACGATCCTGCCCCCGGTCGGGCGCCGCCAAAGCTCGCGCCCATCCGTTTCGGAGACCGCGACGACCGCCCCCTCGTACTCGCCGAAGAAGACGAGCCCACCCGCGGCCGCCGGCGTGGACCCGATCCCTCCCGGGCCTGCTGCGGTCCACGCGCGGCTTCCGCTCTCGCGGTCAAGCGCGTAGAGCTTCCCGTCCCGGCATCCGAAAAAGACCCGATCCCCCGACACATGAGGGGAGGACGTGATCGCTCCTCCCGCGCGGAAACTC
>VGIW01000130.1 GCA_016867715.1 Candidatus Eisenbacteria bacterium
CCGTCCGAAGTCCCCGCCGTGTCCTCCGCTCCGAAGGAATACTCGGAGCAGACGCACGCGCATTCGGAAAGACCAAGAAGGAGATCGAGATGGGAGAGCGACTGCGGGGTTCCGGTCGCCCACGAGGCGGTAAGCGTGTACTTCCAGTCGCCGAGCTTCTCGCCGGCCGGCTCCGCCGTCACCTCGCCGGAGACGCAGCCCGCCGCGACGACATCTGTTTGCGCTGAAACGCCCCCCGCGAACACGAACCCGAGGAGCGCGAACATTCCACACGAAGCACGAAGATCCATACGATGCATACGACACCTCCTCCTCCTCTCATCGGCGGAGGAGGCGCCGCGCTTGACGGGGAGAAAGGAGAAACGCGCACTGGAACGGGTCTGGGCTAGCCTGGGTTGTGCACGCGTTTTCGTCGCGAGGACGCGGAGCGCGTGCCGAGAGGCCGACCTGGACGAGCCGCTCCCGGAATCGTAGTCCCGGCCCCCCCGGCGCGCTAGGACTTGTCGCTCGTAACCGTCGCGACAAGGTCCAAGCGCGCCACGGGTCCCTGATGAGGAAGCGGCGACGGAAGGGAGGCCTCGTAGGCCGCAATCCGCGTCCGCAGCAGGAAACGGGTGCACAATCCAGGCTAAAAGTCCTCGGGACCGAACCCCGGCATCTCCCCGCCCGGCGTCCACGCCCCCCGGTCGGGAGGGCTCGGGATCTCGACGTCGGGAGGGACCATGCGCGTGACGAGCGAGGAGGTCTGGTGGCAGATCGGAACCGCCGCCGCCGGGGGCGTGTTCGGATCCTCGCGCCAGTCGAGGTAGTAGTACTCCCAGTCCGGGTTCGCGCGCGGATCGATCCGATCGGGAAGGAGGTCGATCCTCTCGAGGATCGCCTTCCGGTTGATGATCGGGCAGAAGGCGTGGCTCCGGAGCCGCGAGAGGAGAAGCCGGCGGAGACGGTCCTTGTCGAGAACGAAGACCTCGTCCTCGGTCATATGGCCCGAGCGCATCCAATCGTCCTCGTTGTAGAAGCCGAAGCCGAGCCGGTGGCATCCCCACCAGTTGAACCATTCACAGCTTTCACCGAAACAATACTGGTTCGGGTTCGGGCTCGACTGCCGGTCCTCGTAGCAGTAGTAGCCGCCGTAGAAGAAGGAGCGCCACGACTCCTCCCTCCCGTTCACGTAGAGCCGGAACGACTTCCAGCCGCGCACGAGGTTCGCGAGCCGGAGGAACGCGCTCGAGTCGGCGGCGCGAAAACCGACGCGATGGATCGTGAGGCCGTCCCGCTCCTCCGTCCGGTAGCTCGGGTTCGTCCGGCAAAGCTCGAGCGCCGCGGCATAGCTCGGCGAGTGGCTCTTCTGAAACTCGATCTCCAGCCAGCGGGGAGCCTCCGGGTCCCCCCGGCGGCCGACCTTCTCCCCGGAGAGCGCCTGGCCGCACCGGGGGCAGAAGCTTTCGATTCCCTGAAGCGGGTTCCCGCAGGATGAGCAGCTTGTCTTCTTCATGGCGCCTCCCCTCCTCCCGAACGAACGGGGAGACCGCGCGAAGGACCGCTCGGTCTCCTTGGAACACCGAAAGTATACCGCGTGCGACGGGGTCCGGCAACGGCGGAATCGGGGACGTCGTTGCGTACGTTCCGGTCCGAGCGGAACGAACGGAACTGGGTCCCCCTAGTACACGTTCAGGTAACGCTCGACCTCCCACGCATGGACCTGGGCGGAGTACTCTTTCCAAACCGCCCGCTTCGCCTCGATGTAGTGGCGCGCGATGTGCGGCCCGAGCGCGTCGAGGATCACCGGGTCCTTCTCCATCGCGTCGAGCGCCTCCGAGAGATCCGCCGGAAGCTCCGTGATCTTGAGGCGCTTTCTTTCGCGCTGGCTCATCCGGTAGACGTTCTTGTTCACCGGAGGGCCCGGATCGATCTTCTTCGCGATGCCGTCGAGTCCCGCCCGGAGCATGACCGCGAGGGCAAGGTACGGGTTCGCGCTCGGATCCGGGCAACGGAGCTCCACTCGCGTTCCGATCCCGCGTCGATCCGGAACGCGAACGAGCGGCGAGCGGTTCTTCTCCGACCAGGTGACGTTCGTCGGCGCCTCGTAACCGGGGACGAGCCTCTTGTACGAGTTCACGAGCGGGTTCGTGATCGCCGCGAAGCCGCGCGCGTGGCGGAGAAGCCCGCCGATGTAATGGAGCGCCGTCTCCGAGAGCTGATACGGCTTCCCCTTCGCGTAGAACGTGTTCGTCTTCCCCTTGAAGAGGGACTGGTGCACGTGCATCCCCGATCCGTTGACCCCGAAGAATGGTTTCGGCATGAAGGTCGCGTGCATGTTGTGCGCGTTCGCCGCCTTGCGGACCACGAAGCGGAAGGTCGTGATGTTGTCCGCGGTCGTCACCGCGTCCGCGTAGCGGAAGTCGATCTCGTGCTGCCCCGGCGCCACCTCGTGATGGGCCGCCTCCACCTCGAACCCGGTCTTCTCCAAGTACTCGACGATGTCGCGCCGCACCTCCTCCCCGCGGTCGACCGGAACGAGATCGAAGTAGCCGGCCGCGTCGTGCGTGGCGTGGCGGACCTCTCCCCGATCGTTCCGCTCCAGGAGGAAGAACTCCGCCTCCGGGCCGACCATCATCGTGTACCCGAGCGCTTCCGCCTCGGCGACGACGCGCTTCAAGGCGCTCCGCGGGCAACCCGCGAAGGGGCGGCCGTCCGGATACGCGACGTCCGAGATGAGCCGCGCGGTCCGCCAATCCGATTGCTCGCGCCACGGGAAGATCCGGAACGTGCCGAGGTCGGGTTTCAAGATCATGTCCGACTCCTCGATCCGCGAGAACCCCTCGATCGAGGAGCCGTCGAAGAGGATCATCCCGTCGAGCGCTTTCTCGAACTGGCTCTCCGGAACCTCGACGTTCTTGTTGACCCCGTGGATGTCGGTGAACATGAGCCGGAGAAACCGGACATTCTCCTTCTTCGCGAGCCGGAGGATCGCTTGCTTCGTCATCGCCGTTTCTTCTCCCCTCGCGCGGTGGGAAGGCCTCGCGCGGCCCCGCGGTCTGCGGGTTCCCGGGTCGGTCAAAGTGCGCCGGATTTCCGGAGCACTTGGCCGGAATATCGGCATTTCGAGCGCCTTCGTCCACCGAAATCTGGACGCGTGCCCCTCGAAAGCGGGCCGTCGGGCGCCCCACGGGGGGCGCCGGATCCGCTCATCCCCCCCCAGGGGGGGCCGATAAGCGGGGAGAAGGGGGGAACGCGCCGTGGCGCGGATCGACGCCATCTTCCGCATGGTCATGGAGAACGGGGCCTCGGATCTCCACATGGTCACGGGGGCGCGCCCAATGCTCCGCGTCCAGGGGGAGCTTCGCCCGATCGACTACGCGGAGCTCACGCCAGACCTCGCGAACGCCCTTCTCGGGGAGATCCTCACCGACGCGCAAAAAGAGGAGATCGAGGCGCAAGGGGACGTCGATTTCGCCTACGAGGTCCCCGGGGTCGTCCGCCTCCGCTGCAACGTCTACCGCCAGCACCGGGGGATCGCCGGCGCCTTCCGACTCCTTCCGAACCGGATCCTCTCGGTCGAGGAGCTCGGTCTTCCTTCGCACATCAAGGAATTCTGCGACCAGGTGAAGGGGCTCGTCGTCGTGACGGGGCCTCCCGGGAGCGGGAAGTCGACCACGCTCGCGGCCCTCATCGACCACATCAACCAGACCCGGCGGAAGCACATCCTCACGATCGAGGATCCGATCGAGTACATCCATCCGAACACGCAGTCACTCGTGAACCAGCGGGAGGTCGGCCGGAACGCGCGCTCCTTCCCGCGGGCGCTCCGAGCGGCGCTCCGCGAGGACCCGAACATCCTTCTCGTCGGCGAGATGCGCGACCTCGAGACGATCCACCTCGCCCTCACCGCGGCGGAGACCGGACAACTCGTCTTCGGAACGCTGCACACGACGAGCGCGCCGCAGACCGTCGACCGGATCATCGACGCCTTCCCCGCGGACCAGCAGGATCAAGTACGCGTCATGCTGAGCGAGGGGCTCCGCGGGGTGATCGCGCAGAAGCTCATCCCCCGCGCGGACGGAAAGGGCCGCCTCCCGGTCGTCGAGATCCTCGTCGCCACGAAGGCGATCGCGACCCTGGTCCGCGACCGGAAGACCTTCCAGATTCCGTCCCTCATGCAGATCGGGAAGAAGGAGGGGATGCAGCGCCTCGACGAGGAGATCGTCCGCCTCGTCCGCGAGGGTCTGGTGAGCCCGCAGGACGGCTATTTCTTCGCGAACGAAAAGGACGCGATTCGTCCCTATCTCAAGGAAACCGCCCCCGCGAAAGGAAGCCGCTCGTGAACGGGCGACCCGACCCTTCCCGCCCCGCCGCCGGCCCGAACGATCTCATCGGATCGCTCCAAGTCGTGAGCCTCCTCGATTTCTGCCAGTTCCTTCTCCTCAACGCGAAGAGCGGGACGCTCGCTCTCTTCCATCGCGGAGGGGTCTCGCGCCTCTTCTTCCGCGGGGGGGAGATCGTGAACGCGCTCGACGAGAGCCGCGGAGTCGAAGGCCGCGACGTCGCGCTTTCCCTCTTCCGAATCCGCGAGGGGGGCTTCCGCTTCCGGCGGGAGGAAGTTCACGAGAAGCGGCGCATCGAGGAGAGCACGGAGAACCTTCTTCTCGATGCGGCGCGCCGAATGGACGAGATCGGCGAGGCGCTCCCCTCGGCCGGATCGGAAGGTTCACGCGAAAAAGATGTACGCGAGAAGCAAGAGAAGGGGGAAGCGCTCCGGCGCCTCTTCTCGAGTCTCGAGGAGGATCTCTCGCGGAACGCGGAGCTTCCCGGCCTCGAGGAGATCCTTCGCGAGGCGGAGGAAGGGGGCGCGGACGGCGTCCTTCTCGCGGCGGGGCAGGCGCCTCTTCTTCTTCGCGCGCACCGCGTGCTCCGCGCGCTCCCCGGGACTCTTCGCGCCGACGACCTCTCCTCCTTCCGGCGCGCGCTGGAGGGGAAGGAGGAGATCCGGTGCGGCGAGGGGTTCTATCGCCCGTCGGGAGGATCGGAGGAAGCGAGCCTCTTTCTCAGAAGGCGCGGGCCCGCCCCCTCCCTCGCGGAGGCGAACGTCTCTCCGGCGCGGATCGAGTCGATGCTCGCCGCCCCTTCGGGCATTCTTCTTCTTGTCGCGGAGACCCCCTCCGCGCGGCGTCTTCTTCTCGGCGGGTTCCTCCGTCTTCTCGCCGATCGGAAGGAGCTCGCCGTCCTTCTCGGGGAGAAGCCCGCGGAGGAGCACGGGGGGTTCGTCCTCGGGGTCCCGTTCGAGGGAGAGCCGCCGGAGAGAGAGCGCGCGCTCGACCGCATCCTCGCGGGCCTTCCTCCGGCGCGGATCGCGCTCCCCGAGCCGCGCTCCGCCGCCGACGCGCGCCTTCTTCTCGACCTCGCGCGCCGCGGTCATGTCGCCGTGACCGCGCTTCCCGGAAGGGACGGCGGCGAGGCGCTCCGTCGGGCGGCCGCGTGGTTCCGCGAGGACCGCTCGCTCCAGGGGCTCGCCGCGCACCTCACGGGGGTCGTCTCGCTTCAGTTCCACGCCGGTGCGGGCGGGCGGGCGATGCCGGTCACCTCCGCGGCGCCGGTTTCGACCGACGCGCGCATCGCACTCGAAGAGGAGAACTTCTCCGCGTTCGCCGCGGCCCTCGAGCACGCCGCCGGCGAGGACGGCTTCGCCGGCTCCCTCCGCCGCCTCGCCGAGTCGAACCACATCGAGAAAGGCGAGGCGGACCGCCTCGCCTCGCGGCTGGCCTCGTCCGTGATTGCGTAGACCGAGGTTCTCGCTCCCTCAAGCCGCCGCCCACATCTCCGACAACACCTCCGCCTGCTCGAGCACCGTCTGCGTCGCCTTCTCTTGCTTGTCGGGCGGGTAGCCGTAGCGCCGCAAGATCCGCTTCACGAGAACGCGGAGCTGGGCCCGCACGTTCTCCCGGATCGTCCAGTCGATCGTGACGTTGTTTCGGACGGTGGCCACCAGCTCGCGGGCGATCGTCCTCAAGGTCTCGTCGCCCAGAATCCGGACCGCGCTGTCATTCGTCTCCAGCGCGTCGTAGAACGCGACCTCCTCCTCGGACAGGCCGAGCTTCTCGCCGCGGGCCCCGGCCTCGCGCATCTCCTTGGCAAGCGCGATCAGCTCCTCGATCACCTGGGCCGCCTCGGTGGCCCGGTTCTGATACCGCCGGATCGACTGCTCGAGCATCTCGGCGAACGAACGAGCCTGCACGAGGTTCTTGCGCCGCCGGGTGTTGATCTCCCCCGAGAGCAGCTTCCGGAGGAGTTCCACCGCCAGGTTGCGCTGCGGCATGCCCTTCACTTCGGCCAGGAACTCCTCGGACAGGATGGAGATATCGGGCTTGGCCAGGCCCGCGGCCGCGAAAATGTCGACCACGCCCTCTGAAGCGACTGCCCGAGAGACGATCTGCCGTACCGCGTAGTCGAGTTCCTCCTCGGTCCTCGCCTCGCCCGGCGCCCGTTTGATCAGGCTCGCACGCACCGCCTGGAAGAAGGCGACGTCGTCGCGGATGCGGAGTGCATCGGGATGCGGCACAGCCAGCGCGAACGCCTGCGACAGTTCTCGCA
>VGIW01000131.1 GCA_016867715.1 Candidatus Eisenbacteria bacterium
TCGGACGGATCGCGCACACGGAAGGATCCATCCCCCGGGCACGCGACGCGTACAACCGCGCGGTCGCGACCTTCCGCCTCATCCACGATCGGATCGAGCTCGCCCGCACGCTGGAGGAACGAGCGACGCTCGAGACGATCTCCGAGCAGGATCTCAACAAGGCACGGAGTCTTTACAGACGGGCGGGCATCATCACAGACAAAGAAGAGTCGAGAGTCGCGACCGGCAGGCGCATCTCCGGGAAGACCGCTGTGTGCCGGAAGAACGACCCCTTTGCGGCGATCGTCACCCACTCCCCAATCCTGCTCGAGAAGATCGAGACCGCGCGGCGGGTTGCTTCCGCCGACTGTCCCGTGCTTCTCACAGGGGAGACGGGGACAGGGAAGGAGCTCTTTGCCCGGGCGATTCACGAAGCGGGCCGTCCTAGTAGTCCATTCATTGCGTTGAACTGCGCGGCGCTCTCGGAGAACCTGCTGGACGGCGAGCTGTTCGGGCACACGGCAGGAGCGTTCACCGGCGCAACCCGCGCCAAGCGAGGACTCCTCGAGGCCGCTGCTGGGGGAACTCTCTTCCTCGACGAGATCGACAAGTCCTCTCCTGCTTTCCAAGCGAAACTCCTGCGTTTCATCGACACCGGTGAGGTTCGAAGGGTAGGGGAGACAGAAACCCGGCGATCGACGGCCCGCGTTGTTTCCGCGTCGAACCGGAATTCGCGGGCTCTGTCCGAAAGCGGCCGTCTGTTGCCCGAGCTGATCTACCGGCTGCGGGGAGTGGAAATCGCGCTTCCTCCGCTCCGTGAGCGAACAGAAGACATCGTCCTTCTCGCCGAGCGTTTCCTCTCCATTTCTTCCGGTATGGGGAGCCGATCCCTACGTCTTGCCGATGAGACGATCGAAGCACTCCTCGTGTATCGCTGGCCAGGGAACGTTCGAGAGTTGAAGCATGAGATGGAACGAGCCGTTCTGCTTTCTGAGAAACCGGTCGTCGGACCCGAAGTCCTCGCCCTGGACGACGAGAGTACCTCCCTCGAAGACGAGACTCGAATTCGCCCCACGACCGCGGAGGAGAGGACCATCCGGCAAGCATTGGGGCGGTCGAACGGGAACGTTTCGTGCGCCGCGGCGCGGCTCGGCCTATCTCGCGTCACTTTGTATCGTAGACTCCGGGTCCACGGCATTGCTTTGAGCTTCTATCGAACTGGACCGTGCGTTCGGTCCGCACGCGGTTCTCGCAAGCCTTGAACCGAAAAGCCTCCACCCGACGGCGCCGGCACTTCCTGCGCCTCCCCTGAAGTAGCGGGGCCTCGAGCCTGCCCTTCCCCTACAGCACACCCCACCCGAAGACATCCGACAAAGGAGAGAAGCTCCTCAAAAGCTCCCTCCCGCGTCTGAGGAAAACCCTCACGAAGTGATGATACTATCTCAGAAGGATGATCTTTGTTACCCTCGTATCCGGCCCTGCATCCAGGTGGGCGAAGTAGACACCGGATGCGGACTGTCGGCCTTGCTCGTTCCGTCCGTCCCAACCGGCCTCATGTGTTCCAGCCGTCCGCCGCTCTCCATCCACGAGCGTTGCCACGCACCGACCCGCGAGGTCGTAGATCCGCAAGCTCACTCGTCTCTCCTCCGGCAAGTCGAATCGGATCGTCGTTGCCGGATTGAACGGATTGGGTAAGCATGTCAGAACGATTCGCGGCCCAACGGAGGCTTTTTCCTCTTCCACCCCCACACAGGTGAGACCGTGAGGAGGAATCGGGAATCCGAAGACCCCGACCCCGCGCAAGTAGGGCTTCATGCTGCGTTCCTCGATCCCCATTTGGCGGTATGCTCGGAAAACTTGCTCTTGGTACACGGGCGACGGTTTGAACAGATGCTCCGTGTACATCTTCGCCCATTCCGTGTGCATGCCGCACCAACCCCCGACAAGATGGGCGCACGCACCGACAATCGACGGGTAGACTGCAGGATCGGCGGCCATGAGAGCCTTCAGCAGGCTTGGATACCATTGCGGATTGTTCCGATGCGTGTCCCCGATTCCGCATCCCGGCCCGTGGAGAATGAACCGCTGTCTTGTCTTCAGCGAATCCAGAGCGAATGGAGGATTCTGCGTCCACGTCGGGAAATAGCACCAATTCGAGCGGTTCGACACCTGTCCGGAGATGAAGACGCCCCCGACGCTTGCGTCCACGCTTGCGCACCAGTCGCGCAGGCGTCCGCCGAAGTTGTAGCAGCCATAATCGCTGTCCTTCAGCAGTAGCGTCGGGACCTGCTCGCTCTCGAACCTCGCTTTGACTTCCAAAAGGGTCGCAAGCGGCTCCGCAACCGCGGTGCAGCTCGCTGTTCTGTCCCCAACGGTAAAGAGCGTTCGATTGCTCGGCTCGACCCGAATGCCGTTCAGCCATTCCATCGTGGAGGAGACTTCTCGCGTAATCTCTTGGTACGTGAACCCCACGACGCGTGTCCAAGGCAGGTCGGCCAGAGTATCGCCGTCCACGTCAAAGGTCATCGCATCGGAAGCACAGGCCCACCAACAGCCACTGTCCACGTCCGCTGGGTAGTACATCCCGACGATGTTCTTGTAGGGCTCAAGCCCCTCGTTCGCTTCTCCCACAATGACGAACATCGGGAGTCGCGGGTGTCCCGCCTCCATCGCGTCCGCGTAAACGGCTTGAGCGAGCGCGTGAAGCTCATCCGGATCAGGCGTCGACAGGAGCACCGTCGTGCTCGTGAAACCGCGGCTCGCCCACCAATCTCGAACGGGCGCCGAGGCGTTCAGCAAATCCTGGAATCGGCTCACGTAGTAGAAATCGCGTACGACCGGGGAGCGTTGCGGCGGGGAGCCCTTCCACTCCCCCGGCTCGACCAGCCGGCTGTGCCATCCCTCGACAAGCTCGTTCATGGCGCGCAGGCCGTCGAGGTTCTTGGGAGGCTCGGAGAGGGGAAAGGACCTTGTCTCGGAGCCCACGGATCCGTCCCCGCAGGTCTCGATGACTCGGTAGGAGGCATAGCTTCGCGGCAATCGGACCTCGTAGTAGTGCGGCTTTCCCGGCGCTCCTGCTGCCGGAACGGTCTCGACCGGAACTCCGTCGCCGAACACCGTGAAGGATCGGGATCCTCGCTCGGGATCAGTGATCCACCACACTCGGCTTCCGCCGCCTTCCTCCGCGAACGCGCCCATCCCTTCGAAACTCGCGGCAATCGATGTGTCCAAGTCCACGGCGACATAAGATACCTTGTACTGATCCCGGTTCGGTCCCCGCCCGTCGTACCCGATCGGATTCTGATTCCCGTCCAGGTACTGCCCGTTAACGGATCGTGCGACGGCCGAATCGATAAGGACGCCACAACCGCTCCCGACCCGCATCGGCGAGACGCGATACGCGATTCGCGTATCCGATACCCACTCGGCGTTCTTCGCGAGAATCCAGCCGCCGAACACATGTCCGTATCCCTGGACGATCCGCCGCGGATCCACGGTCCTGTCCATGTTGCAGTCGAACTCCATGTACCCGTCGATTCCACCGACCGAACTTCCGGATGGCGGATAGACCGCGGCGACGGTCGGCGAAAGAACCATCGTACTGTCTCCGAAGTACTTGAGCTCCATGCCCTGTCGGGCTTTTCCCGACAGACGATACGACTTCCCGTACTGGCCGTTCTTGCGCCGCCAGAAGAGCTCGGCATCGGAGACGGCGGTCCAAGAGGTATCCGGGTATCCTTCGGTCACCGCCGCCTCGAACCACGCCACGTGGGCGTACGTGGCGCCGAAGCACGCCGTGTTGTACACCTCGCCGTTCACGTCGACATAGTCGATGCCGGCGCACACGATATCGTACTCGATGCCGACTCCCTGTGGAAACGCGGACTTGCGAATGCAGCCGTCGAAGCCGTGGGAGATCCAGTAATCGAAATCTCCGTTTCGTTGGTCTCTGCCTGCATCGGTACTCTCGTAGGCCGCGATTGTGAAGCCGGTCCGGCTCCCATGGGTATCGATGAACCAGACGCCGTATCCGGCCTGGAGGTAGTTTCGGAACTCCTGTGGTGTGACCGCGGGAGTGGTGTTCTCGATTTCGTCGCGTACCGGAATGACCCTGTATCCCTGCCAATTGCAGGTGCTCTCGAACGCCTCGCCGTCGTACCCCAGTTGCCATTCACACGGCGTGAAGAGAATCGCCGAGGTATTCCCAGGAACCGAGTTACCCGCCACGGCCCCTGCAGAGACGCCTACGACGAGAACTCCCATTACGGATGTTGGAAGCCTCATCGTGTTTCCTCCAATGACCAGGGATGTCTGAATTGCTCGGCGATCGGGCGACCAAAGACCCGGCTCGTCCAATTCTTCAGCTCTTCTGGTGTTGCCGCCCGTGCTCGGGCGATCGCGGCAGCGACTTCATCCCTCATCCAGGGTGGACTGAAAGAACCGCCGCTTCCAGCGACGATGATCCAGCCTTGTCGCAGGCTTCGCTGCCATCTCCTTAGCTCGTTCTGCAGCTGCTCCTCCTCCGTCTGTTTCTCCCTGCGCGGGATGTGCGTGGTGAACACTTCCTCCGAGCCGTCCTTCCAATGGACCAGGAAGGTGGTCGCTCGAACGTCCGTGACCGAATCGACCATCTCTTCCTGCCGCCGCAAGTAATCCGCCACCTCCGCGGTGATCTCGGAAATCGGCCTCCCCTCTTCCTTCAGCCGTGAAACGAGGTCCCAGAAGCCACGGTAGATGGGCGCCGTCCGTTTCGTCCACTCTGAGATCTCCTCTCCCGACGGAGGCGGCTCTTTGTCATACTGCCCGAGGTCCGGATAGACTTGCACGCCGTTCACCCGGAGTGTACTGTCGACGATTTCAAGAACGTACGGCGGCTCAAGCTCATGGCCATAGGCGAAGACAAGCCCAGTCGCGATCGTGTCCCGGGATACCACAGGAAGCTCCTCGCTCATCGCCGCCGAAGAACCGATCACGAGAGCCGCGATGAGAACAACGACGCGGGTCTTTGCTCTCTGGTCAGCGAAGCGGTCTTCCTCGAACGGACTCTTCCTTCTCTTGTTCATTGATCCCCCTCCTCATCCGTCACAAAACAGCTCAAGCCTCCCAAGTCCCATAGAACCGCTCACACGAGTCCCCAAACGGGAGCTCGTACGGCAGGGACACGAGAGCCGCCATGTTCGGTCGTGTTTCACTCCGTCCGGTCCGGTCCAAGCCCTCAGGCCTAGCCCCTCCCCATCGGATGAACGGAACGGCACACCTGCGCCTCACATATGGTCGGCTAACGATACGCCCCTCCATCGGCACCACAACACGGTGCGACGGTTGCTAACGATACATGGTCTTGATACGGCCCCAGCTGACCTGCTCGCCAGAAGATCGTTCCTTTGGCATCGGCACCAGGTACGGCTCGCCCCTACCACATAGCACGTAGCTGTACTCGACGTCGAGAAGGTCTTCTTCGTTACGAAGCTCGATCCAGACTGTCGTTCCCTGACACTCGCGGATCCCTTCGAGACTCCAGGGCCCCACAGAGAGCAAACAGTCACGGGAAGCCAGGTAGCCAGAAAGGGGGAGGTCTTCTACCGTGACCCGGATGTACACGCATCCCTCACCGTCGCCGACCTTTCCGGTTCCTTTCCCGTCTCGAGGACAGCAGTCTTTCGTTGGATCTGCGAAGCAACACTTCACTCCTCCCCAAGTGGTCCGGACGTCCCCCCCCCAGGCATCGTTGTTCCCGAGCGGGGTTCCGAAGGCCAGGAGAACCAGGACCACGTACACTCCTCCAACTCCCTTCCCAACGACCCCTCGATTCCTTCTCCGATTCATCGCTCCCTCCTTTCCATTATGGGCTCACCGAACAAGCCTGGCAGTCAGACCGCGAACTGCTCTCTCGGACGGTCCCCCGATCGGGCGAAGCAAGCACTCCCCGGCAACCCCCCGATTCCGTCGGGCCGCCAACCGCACCACACGATTCGTCAGTGAACGTTCTCTTCCTCCGGCCCCACGCTCTCTGCGCGGTCCTTCAGGACCGACCTCGCCGCTCCTCATGCGGATCTCCTCCTCTCCCCCGCCGCAAGAGACTGTGGGCCCGAGGGGCGACTCGTCCTCCTGCCGGAATGTTCTTGATCGTTCATCAAGGCAGCAGGACCAGCACGGAGCGTACCGTTCGTACTCCTCCGGACAGAGAAGAGGATTCACACGTAACTACTGGCGGCCCTTTGAGTTTCACGAACCTCTCGGCTCGTAGAGGCGATCGGACGATCGGAGCGAGGGAGTCCGAGTGTTCATCCCGATTTACATGTTTCACGGACGCATTCGATCCTCTTGTCCGGCAAGAAGTTCCGTTTCCTGCAGGAGTGAAACATGTCAAGCTCCGGAGAAACCCCGTTGGGGAGACCGGGAGAGCGCTCGTGCCTCGCTCCCGAGGGGCGGCCCCGAGGGGCGCCCACGGCGTGGACGGCACCCGAACCTGAAGGCGGAGAACGAGGAGCCGATGCTTGTGGAGGGGACGGGAAGCGCCATCGAGGACATGCGGTTTCGCTTGACGGGGCGATCTTCGTCGTGATATAA